>JACKCN010000004.1:300000-397620 GCA_020634015.1 Candidatus Delongbacteria bacterium
GACGAGGGCAAAAAATCCGGAACTTCAGGGCTTCGGCACTTCAGAAGCTGGCCGGGTGCGCCGATAAGGCCAGTTGGATCCAAGCAGTCATGGGAGATTGGCGTGCACACTTCGACCCCCCAGTTCATCACCGTCTGCCGTCTGCTGGTTCGCAAGCTGGAATCGATTCCGCGCGAGATGCAGGTCGCAGCGGGAGTCCGTGCTGTCTTCGCTGATGGAAGACCTGAAGCAGCAGGGTCTGGTCTTCGACCGCAGCCTGGCCGCCGAACTTTTTGACCGGCTGGTCATGGAACCCGCCCTCGCCGACCCCGAACAGGTGGAACGACTCCGCCGCAAGGTCCAGGAAGGCAGCTACTTCAGCGAAGGGGTGCTGGAAACCCTGGGCGACCGCATCCTGCGCAGTTTCACCGACTTCGCCTGAGGGAGCCCGTCCCCCGGAGCTCGCGGGGCCCCAAAAAAAAATTCGCTTCATGTGGCACCATGAAGCGAATCTCACAGGAACACCTGCCGGAATCATCCGCCAATGAGCCAGTGGACTTCATTGAGGAGATCCTTCAGCATCAGCACCAGTTGAAGAACCATGGGGGCCTCCCAAGTGGAATCATTGGTCTGACAGGGGGTGCCAGACGGAACTGAAAGTAACCAACGGGTGACTCACTATCCAATGGAAAATCCAGAGCATCATGACGAACCGCGCCATGAGGTGCCAACGGGTGCCAGGATGACGTCTTCCCTGCGGATCTACATCACGCTGGTGGCGGGTTTCGGACTGCTGTTGCTGGCCGGCTCCATCGCCAATCTGCTGCAGCAACCCGACAGCCAGCTTCTGCTGCTGCGCGCCATTCCATGGCTGCTGCTGGTGCTGGCGGTTTCGCGCTACGAGATCGTGGCGTCGGGCAGCGGCTCGGCCAGCACGATGAATTCCACCGTGGACTTCTGCCTGATCCTGACCTTCGGTGGCCCGCTGGCGATCTGCATCGGCGCGCTCAACGCCCTGTATCTGAATCTGGTGCGCATGAAACGCCCCTGGTACAAGGCCCTCTTCAATGTCTCGCAGATTTCGATCAGCCTGCTGGGCAGCTCCCTGGTCTATTCGCTGCTGAAACTGCCCGACGCGGGCAGTGGCCCTCTTCGGCTGGCCCACCTCCCGGGATTCGCCGCGCTGGCGATCTCCTTCTTCGTGATCAATCAGTTGCTGGTGAGCGTGGCGATCCGCCTGGAAACCGGGATGAGTCTGGGCAGCCAGCTGCGCCGGATGCACTACTTCGATCAGCTGTCCAATGCCTTCGTGGCCTTCCTGGGCGTCACGATGTACTACATGTATCTGCGCACCGGCTGGGCGGGTGTGCTGCTGATGCTGTTGCCGATGGGCTGGCTGGTGCACCATTCGCGGCGCTTCAACCTGCTCAAGGAGGTCCACGAGGAACTGGACCGCAAGACCCGCCTGCTCGAAGAAGGCAGTGTGGAGCTGACCAGCAAGAACTCGCGTCTGGAAGAACTGAATTCCAGCCTGAGCAATCAGAAGCGCACCCTGCAGAGCCAGGCCATCGCGATGGAGAACACCAATCGCGCGCTCAGCGAGAGCAATCGCCGACTCAAGGAAACCCAGGTCCAGCTGCTGCGCTCGGAAAAGCTGAAAGCCATGGGCCAGATGGCCAGTGGTGTGGCACACGATTTCAACAACATTCTCGGTGCGATCCTCGCCAAGGTGGAATTGCTGCGCCTGGGTTCTGCCGACGGCGGCGAAGTGCAGAAGGGGCTGGACCTGATCTACAAGAGCGCGTCCGACGGCGCGGTGCTGGTCAAGCGCATCCAGGATTTCACCCGGGGCGCGACCCAGGCTCTCCAGGATCCCGTGGACCTGGCCGATCTGGCCGAGGATGTGCTGGAAATGACGCGCCCCCTCTGGCGTGACAAGGCCCAGAAGATCGGCATCACCTACGATGTGATGAAACACATCGACAGCGGCCTGATGGTACTGGGCAATTCCACCGAACTGCGCGAAGTGCTGCACAACATCATCAACAACGCGCTGGAGGCCATGCCCAATGGCGGAGCGCTCGTGCTGCGCGGCCATCGCAGCGGCGACCGCGTGCTGCTCAGCATCAAGGATACCGGCCCGGGCATGACCTCGCTGGTGAGCCGCCGGATCTTCGAACCCTACTTCACCACCAAGGGCGTGCAGGGCAACGGGCTGGGGCTTTCGGTGTCACACGGCATCATCAAGCAGCACGGCGGCGAGATCGAAGTGGACAGCCAGCCCGGCGAAGGCACGCGCTTCCAGATCATCCTTCCCGCCGTGACCATGGAAAGCGACTACCCACTGAACATCGACCACCCGCGTCAGACACTGCATTCCATCCGCAGCGAGACTCCGCGCCGGGTACTGGTGGTGGACGACGAGGAAGATGTGCGCAGCGTGCTGGTGGAAATCCTCAAGGCCATGGGTCACGAGGTGGACCAGGCGGACAGCGGCCGGGGCGGGGTGGAGAAATACCGACGTTATGGCTATGATGTCGTGTTCACGGACCTGGGCATGCCCGATTTCAATGGCTGGGACGTGGCCAACCGCATCTGGCGCCGTGCCGTGGAAGAGAATGCAGGGGTCGTGCTGATTCTGGTCACCGGCTGGGGCACCCAGATCTCACAGCAGGAACTGCACGAGCATCACATCCACAAAGTGCTGGCCAAACCCTTCAAGATCAACGAAGTCAAGGAACTGATCGACCAACTGCCGGACCGACTGGGCAGCCTGGCGTCTCCACTCAATGAACAGGACAGCACAACCCTCCACTGAGTCCTCCGACGACTGGCACCGTCACTGGTTCGACCAGGACTACCTTGCCCTCTACGCCCACCGCGACCACCGCGAAGCCGACCGCTTCCTCGATCTGCTCCACACGAAGCACGGATTCCTGCCCCGGCAACCCGATGGGCGTGCCACGCTCGTGCTCGACCTGGGCTGCGGCAGTGGTCGTCACACACTGGAGCTGGCCCGCCGAGGCCATCAGGCGGTGGGGCTGGACTGGTCACCCGAGCTGCTGCAGGTGGCACACGCCGCCGATGACACCGGCCGATTCCTGCGGGCCGACATGGCCCATCCTCCGCTGAAACCCGTGTTCGACTGGGTGCTCTCGTTGTTCACCAGTTTCGGGTATCACGCCGAAGACAGCGCCAACGAAGCCCAGCTGGCGCGGATGGCGGGTCTGGTGCGCCGCGGGGGCTCGCTGGTGATCGACTACCTGAATCCGGCCTGGCTGCACGCGCATCTGGTGCCCCAGAGCGAAAGCAGACTGGGCGAGCGCGTGGTACAGGAAACCCGTTGGATCGATGAGACACACAATCAGGTGATCAAGCAGATGGTCTTCCCCGATCTTCAGGGCGGGATCCGCACCGTGCGCGAAGCCGTGAAGCTCTACCCGGCATCCTGGTTTCTGGAGCGGCTCGCGGATCAGGGATTCCGTTGCTCGGCCCACATGGGCGAGCTGGATGGGCGCCCCTGGAGCTCGGGCAGCAGCCGCAGCATCCTGGTGCTGCACCAGGATGGCTCACGATGACACTCAACACCTCTCCACTCTGGCGCCTGCTGGACGCAACGGCCGTGGCGCTGCCCACCATCGAGAACCTGGCGGGACTGCGTGGCACCGCCCCGGATGGCGCTCCAGCGGCAAACCGCAAGGCTCTGGCCCGTCTGCTGGCTCACGAGCATCGCCTGGACCCCGACGCACTGCAGGCCCTGACCGAACTGGCCGCGGCGGACACGCCCGTGCTGGTCTGCGGGCAGCAGGCCGGATTGCTGCTGGGGCCCGGATACACGATTCACAAGGCGCTGGCCCTGCTCGCCCTGCGCGACCGCGTACGTGCGGCCACCGGTCGGCCCGCGGTGGCGGTGTTCTGGGTGGAAGCCAACGATCACGACTGGGCCGAAGTCGCGCGGATCCGCATTCCGGGACGCCCCGATTTCCGCCTGGCGTTGCCCACCGCCCTCGAAGGCCGCAGTGTGGGCAGAATTCCCTTCGACGCCACACTCAAGGGCCCGGTGCGCGGCCTGCTGTCCGAACTGGCCGCCGACTGGCCCGAGGATCTCCTTCATTCTGCACAGGCCTGCCTGGACGATGCGGCCACGCCCGCAGCCTTCTTCTGCGAACTGCTGCGCACACTCACCAGGGGCAGTGGACTGATCGTGCTGGATCCCTCGCGCCCCGCGGTGCGCGAGCTTGCCGGTCCCTTCCATCGCCTGCTGCATGCGCGCTCCGTGCCACTGGCCGAGGCTGTCGCACGCTCGACTCCGCGCCTCGTCGATCTGGGCTTCACTCCGCCGGTCAGCGAGGCCGCCCGATTCCCCTGGTTCGTGGAAGTGGATGGCCGCCGCCAGCGCCCCAGCGACGAAATGCAGGCGGTGGCCTCGGTCGCGGGTCCCGCCGATCGGCTGAGCCCCGATGTGCTCGGCCGTCCTCTGTTGCAGGACTGGTTGCTGGGTACCGCGCTGAGTGTGCTGGGCCCCTCGGAGATTCTCTACAACTGCCAGATCGCGGGGGCCCACGAGGCCCTGGATCTGCAGGCCCCCATGCTCTGGCCGCGCCCCCGCCTGCGCTGGATCGGCCGGGAAGAACTGAATACCCTGCGCGCTCTGGGACTGGATCCGGCGGCTCCGCCCGTGCCCGGTCAACCCTGGCCCGAAGACTGGCTGCGCGGACTGGACGGCATGGCCGAAGCCCTGGAGGCGGCCGATGAACTGCGTGAGCTGGGCATCCGATCCCGGGAGCTGGCCACCCGCTTCAGCGAGCGCGAGGACCTGCAGGATCTTCTGCCGATGGCCGAGCGTGCAATGGCTGCGCTGGCCCAGCTGGGCGAGCGGATCCAGGGGCTGGCGCGCAAGGGTCACAAACAGCAGCTGAAGGAAATCCATGCCCTCACCGACTGGCTGGATCATCCCGGTCTGCCCCAGGAGCGCCGCGTGAACAGCCTGGCCCTGCTGGCCCGGGCCGGACTCTCCCGTCTGGACCAGACGCTCTGGAGCCAGCTGGATCCGGCCGCCGAGGGCGTGAGCTGGCTGATCCACCACGCAGGACAGGTACACATCGAACAGGAACAAGCGCAAAGCGGGAGCCCGGACGCATGAACACGCAGGTTGATATCATCGGCTTCGGCCCCCATCCCGACGATGTGGAGATCAGCGCCGCCGGCACTCTGCTGCGCATGAAGGACCAGGGCCACCGTATCGGCATCATCGATTTCACCGCCGGTGAAATGGGAACCCGGGGCAGCCGCGAGATCCGTGCCGAAGAAACCGCGGCCGCCAGCGCCGTGCTGCAGCTGGACATGCGCGAGAATCTGGACCTGGGTGATGGCAGGCTGGCCGATAGCCGCGAGAACGCACTGATCGTGGTGCAGGCCCTGCGCCGCTGGCGCCCCAAGGTCGTGCTCTCTGCCTGGCGCGAGGACTTCCATCCGGATCACGAAGCGGCGGCCCGGATTCTCAAGTCGGCGGTCTTTCTCTCGGGCATGGCCAAGGTGGACACGGACCAGGCGCCCTGGCGTCCCGGTGCGCTGCTCTACTATCCGGCGCGCCAGGAATTCAGGCCCAGTTTCGTGGTGGACGTCACCGCACAGTGGTCCCGGCGCGAGCAGGCGGCGCATTGTTACAAGTCGCAGTTCCACAACCCGGACTCCACCGAGCCGGGCACCCAGATTTCCTCGCCGGATTTCTGGCACTGGGTCACGGCCCGGGCGATGTACTACGGCCAGCTGATCGGCGTACGGTACGGCGAGGCCTTCTTCGTCGACCGCACGCTTGAACTGGACGACCCCGTTCTCACCTTCGGAAGAGGTCTGTGATGCGCATCGGAATCAGTTGTTATCCCACGCACGGCGGCAGCGGAGTGCTGGCCACCGAGCTGGGCATCGAGCTGGCACGCCGCGGGCATGTGGTGCACTTCCTCTGCTACAACAAACCCTTCCGGCTGGATCGGCTCTACAACAATGTTCACTTCCATCGGGTGCAGGTGAACGAGTACCCACTGTTCAAGTATCCACCCTACAGTCTGGCGCTGACCTCGGCGATGGTGGACGTGACACGCCACCATGACCTGCAGCTGATGCACGCCCACTACGCGATTCCCCATTCCGTGAGCGCCTGGATGGCCCGCGAGATGCTCACCGACCGCAAGCTGCCCGTGGTCACCACCCTGCACGGCACCGACATCACCCTGGTGGGACAGCAGCCGGCATACGAAGAGATCACCTGTTTCGCGCTGCGGGCCAGCAATGGCATCACGGCCGTATCGGAAGATCTGGCCCGCCAGACCCGCGAGCTCTTCTGTCAGGACCTTTCGATCGAAACCATTCACAACTTCGTGGACACCCAGGTCTACAGACCCACGCGCAATACGGAACTGCGGTCGCAGTTCGCTCCTCCCGGAGTGCCTCTGCTGGTGCACGCCAGCAATTTCCGCCCGGTGAAACGCGTGCTGGACGCGATCCGGATCTTCGACCATGTCCAGCAGGAAACCGACTGCCGGCTGATCATGATGGGCATCGGCCCGGACCGCCAGGCCGCCGAGGACCTGGTGCACAGCCTGGGCCACGACGAGCGCGTGCACTTCCTGGACAACCAGGAGTCCATTCTGGACCTGCTTTCCGTGGCCGACCTGCTGCTGCTGCCCTCCGAGACCGAGAGTTTCGGTCTGGTGGCCCTGGAAGCCATGAGCTGCGGGGTGCCCGTGCTGGCCAGCGATGTGGGCGGGCTGCGCGAACTGGTGGAGAGTGGCCGAACCGGTTTCCTGTGCCCGCGTGGCAATCCCGAGGCCTTCGCCATGCGTGCCCTGCAGTTGCTCCAGGACCGCGGACTGTACGACCAGGTGGCCGGAGAGGCTCGCCAGAGTGCGGTGACCCGCTTCGATACCAGTGTCATCGTGCCGCGCTACGAGGCCCACTACCAGCGGGTGCTGGAAAGCTGATCCCCCTTTGGCCACCCCCGAGGCAATCCTTGCACCGCGCCCGGGGCTGACCTAAGTTGGCGGACGCGCAATGGATCCCACGGTTCCACGGATCCGGTCGCCGCGAACCAAGAGAACAATCCAGACTTCGGCCCGATCCGGCGGGCTCCCCAACCATGCCGGCCACACGTCCGTGGCCCCAGTGAGGAGACATCCATGCGCTCTCTGTCCCCCGTTTCGACGCCGCCCTCCCGCTTTGCCCGCGCGCTCTGCCTGGCGCTGCTGGCGGGTCTGCTGGCCGCTCCCGCCGGTGCGGTCCAGCTCAAGCACCGCACGCTGAACCCGCCGTCCGGCAGTCTGGTCTGGCAGGGAGCCGCTCAATCCTTCCGGGGAACCGGCAGTCACGTGCTGGTGCGCGTCAAGGGCGCTTTGGACAGCGCGATGCGCGACCAGGCCCGCAGCCAGGGCCTGAACCTGCTGCAGCCGCTGGGCAACGGGCTCTGGATCGCCGTGGCCAGCGGCAGCCCCGATCCGCACTCACTGAATCTGAATCTGGACTGGGCCTCCCCGATCGACGCCATCGACAAGAAAGGGCCCGGCGTGCGCGACGGCCAGTACGGCCCCTGGTCGCAGCTCGAGGACGGACGCCGGGTCTGCAACGTGATCTTCCATCGCGATGTGGACACCCAGCAGGCCGGTCGCTGGCTGCGCGGACTGGGCATTCCCGTGGGCGCCCATGTCAACACCAGTCACGGCTGGACCGTGGGTCTGGACGACGCGGAACTGCAGCTGCTGCTGAACACCGACGAGGTGCTCTGGATCCAGGAAACCAGCCCGCCCCTCGAGGACACCAACAACGGAGCGCGCACGCGCACCCACGCCGATGTGGTGCAGGCGGCGCCCTACAGCTTCCGTGGTGAAGACGTGACCGTGACCGTCTACGACGGTGGTCTGGTGGACGTGGCGCACAGCGCTTTCGAGGGCCGGGCGATCATCGGAACCTCCGAGAGCGGCAGCGTGGCCGACCATCCCACACACGTGGCGGGCAGCGTGGGCTGCAATCACTCCACCTACTGGGGCATGGCCCCGGCCTGCGACATCGTGAGCTACGAGTACGAAAGCTGCACGCCCAACTGCCTCTACGATTCTCCCAGCGACATCGAGGCCGATCACGGCGAAGCGATCAACGTGCACGGCACCGACATCATCACCGTCTCGCTGGGCGCCAACATCTACAGCAATGGCTATCCCTGCAACTGGCAGGGCGACTACGAAACCGTGAGCGCCCTGATCGACGAGATCGTCGACGGCTCGCTGGGACGCAGCGTGATCATGACCTGGGCCGCGGGCAACGAGCGCGGTGGCGGACCCTGCGGCAGCAGCTTCTCCACCATGAGTGTGCCGTCCGGCGCCAAGAACCCCATCGTCGTGGGGGCCACCGTCAAGAACACCAGCGACAGCATGACCTCCTTCTCCTCCTGGGGTCCCACCGACGACGGACGCGTCAAACCCGATGTCTGCGCCCCGGGCGAGAGCATCAACAGCACCTTCCCCGGCAACGGCACCGGCAACATGAGCGGCACGTCAATGGCCACGCCGATCACGGCGGGTTGCACGGCCCAGCTGGTGCAGGCCTGGCGCGCCTATGTGCCCGGCAGCGAGCGCCTGAGTCCGGCCCTGGCCAAGACCCTGCTGGTGCAGACCGCCGACGACCGCGGCAACACGGGCCCCGACTACATGTATGGATACGGCCGGATCAACGTGGAACAGGCCGTGGATGCCCTGCGTCTGGGGCATTGGCTGGAAGATCGGGTGGGACAGGATGAGGTCCGCGAATACAGCGTGACCGTGGCCCCCACCGATTCCCGCCTGCAGGTCAGCCTGAGCTGGACCGACTGGCCGGGCGCCTATCTGGACCTGAGCGAACTGGTGGACGATCTGGACCTGGAACTGGTCTCCCCCTCGCAGCAGCTGCATGCGCCCTGGGTGCTCAACCCGGCCTCGCCCGCCTCGGCGGCCACCACGGGCACGGATGCGCTCAACACGGTGGAGCAGGTCACGGTCAACACTCCCGAAGCCGGCATCTGGACGATTCGTGTCACGGGTTCCAGCATTGCCCTGGACCAGCAGGACTTCGCGATCGTCGCCGACCTGCCGCTGCAGGCGGACAACACGGGCGTGATCGCCGGCATGGTCAGCGACTCGGAGACCAGCCAGGGTCTGGAAGCCCTCGTGCGCGCCCAGGAGCTGCCCGGCGCCGTGATGTCGACCGTGGACGGCAGTTATGCCCTGCGCCTTCCCGTGGGTCGCAACGTGACCCTGGAATGCCTGCACGCCAGTTACCTCACGGCCACCCAGGCCGTGCTGGTGGGCGCCGACACCACCTGGGTCGATTTCAGCCTGGAGGCCCGTCCCAGTGCCACCCTGAGCCTGAGCATGCTCAACGGCGCCAGCCCTCTGCCCGGCGCGGCGATCAGCATCAGCAACGAGCTGGGCCAGTACGGCGACTTCGTCTGCGACGAGCAGGGCCAGCTGGATGTGGTACTGCCCGCGGGCACCAGCTACGATGTGCTGGCCACCTATTCCCGCGATGACAGTCTGTACACCGACCTCAGCCTGGAGATGGGCGGCAGTGCACACGCGCTGCAACTGGAAGGTCTGAGTTTCCTGCCCAGCGATGTGGACAACAGCGGCTACCAGATGGTGGACAATCTGGACATCCATCCCGGCGCTCCCGACTGGGCCTGGATCGAAATCGATCCGGATCTGGGCGGAACAGGCACGGTGCTGGACTTCAGCGGCGACGACCAGACCCAGACGATCACGCTGCCCTTCACCTTCACCCACTACGGTGTCGACTACACCACCCTCTCGATCTGCGGCAACGGCTGGGTCTCGATGGGCACCACCACCGACAACGACTGGAGCGGCGACCCGGGCTTCCCCGATCCCGATGGCCCGCCGGCGATCATCGCTCCCTTCTGGGAGGACCTCAGTCCCCAGCGCCCCACCAGCGGCAACATCTGCTGGCAGTATCTGGCCGACAGCGGCGAGCTGGTGGTGCAGTTCACGGCCATCGAGCAGTTCACTCCCACCACGGCCCATGAGACCTTCCAGGTCATCCTGCGTGATCCGTCGGTCTGGCCCACCGCTTCGGGCAATGGCCAGATCCTCTTCCAGTATGGCGAGCTCGATGACATCACCGAGATCGCGGTCGGCATCGAGAACGAAGCCGAGGACGCGGGCCTGCAGGTCTACAACAATGGCGAGTTCCACCCCAATGCCCCGGCCATTGCCCAGGGCACCGCGATTCTCTTCACCTCCATCGCCAGCGAAGGCGTGGCCGCGGGTCAGGTCACGCTCTTCCCCGAGGATGCCGAGCTGCTGGCCCAGACCCGGGTGGCCTCACTGGGTGACACGATCAGCGTGAATCCCGATGGTTCCTGGATGATGGACGGCCTGCTGCCCGGCCAGCGCCCGATCTGGATCCTGGGGCCCGCGGGCGTGGAATCCGTGATCCGCGTGGGCACGGTGCCCGTGGCCGATACCCTCTGGGTGCCCGAAGTCACGCTCTGGCAACTGGGCGCGCCGGTCAACACGCAACTGGTGGATCTGGACGGCCCGCTGGTGACCCTTGCCTGGCAGCAGCCGGAGTGGTTCCTGCCTCCCGAAGTCAATGGGAATGCCATCTCCAAGGGCCCCGAGCACAGTGTGGACGACTTCCTCTCCTGGCGCGTCTACCGCAAGAACGTCAGTGCGGGAGAACCCAGCTTCAGCCTGGCCGCCAGCAATCTGGCCGATACCACCTGGACCCAGACCCTGACCCTGCCCGGCGTCTACGAATACCGGGTGGCAGGCTGGTACGCGGGCGGCGAGAGCCAGCCCGGTGACACCATCACCGTGGAAGCCGACTTCACCGGCCTGGACGCTGTGGTCCTGCCACTGGAATTCTATCTGGGCGAGCCCTACCCCAACCCCTTCAACAGCAGCACGCGCATCGCCTTCGGCCTGCCCGTGGCCAGCCATGTGCGCCTGGCCGTGTACAATCTCCTGGGTCAGGAAGTGGAACTGCTGCTGGACGGCGAGCTGGGGGCGGGTCATCATCAGGTCAGCTGGGACGGCACCCGTTTCGCCTCGGGCACCTACTTGCTGGGTTATCGCGACGACAGTGGGTCACACGTGCGACGATTGCTGCAGATCAAGTAGCTCACCACGAACGCAGAAGACAGAACGCCCTCCGGAAGCTCTCCGGAGGGCGTTTCCTTTGTGCAGCTCGGCAGGTGGCCCACCTCAGTGATCCATGTTGACCAGCTGCCCGCCCTCGCGGCGAATCGCGTCCACCGTGCGCCGGTTCATCACCAGGATCGTGATCCGGCGATTCATCGGATTGGTGGGCTGCTCGGGCAGCAGCAGCGCCGTCGACGCCAGCCCCACCACCCGCCCGATCTTCGAGGGGTCCAGGCCCGCGGCCAGGAATTCACGGCGCGCGGTGTTGGCGCGGTCGGTGGAGAGTTCCCAGTTGGAGTACGCGACCGAGCCGAAGGGCAGGGCGTCGGTGTGACCACTGATGCTGATCCGGTTGGGCACCGTGGCAATGGCATGTGCCAGTTCGTGCAGCAGGCGCCGGGCCCCCGGTTCCAGCTCGGCGCTGCCCAGCCCGAACATCGACTGGTTGCCCTTGTCCATGATCTGGATCCGCACGCCTTCGGGAGTCATCTCCACCTTCACCCGATCGCGGAACTCTTCCATCTCCTCCAGGGATTCCAGTGTTCCCTGGACCTGCTCGCTCAGTTGCCGCAACTGCTCGGCTTCACTCTCGCCGCTGGCCAGCTGGGACTGCGGATCGGCCGGACCGGGTCCTTCGCCGGACACTCCCTGTGCACCCCCCAGATCCACGGCGGCCGGATTGTTGAAGTAGCTCGAAATGGCGGACTTCTGCTGCTCGGTGCTCTGGTTCAGAATCCACATCAGCAGGAAGAAGGCCATCATGGCCGTGGCGAAGTCGGCAAAGGCCACTTTCCACGAGCCCCCGTGATGCCCGTGGGCGGCCGTGATCCGTTTGACCACGATGGGTTGATCGGGCTTCGATTCGGCCATCACGCGTGTCCTACTTGTTGGCCTTGAGGTACTGGTCCAGGTCCTCGAAACCGGGACGGCACTCGCTGGGCAGGGTCTTGCGTCCGAACTCGATCGCGATCTGGGGCGGGTAGCCCTGCAGGAAGGAGATGAAGCAGGTCTTGATCGCCACGAACCAGTCCGCCTGCTCCCGGGCCCGGCGTTCCATGGCATTGCTCAGCGGGGCGAAGAACCCATAGGCGAAGAGCACGCCCATGAAGGTGCCCACCAGGGCCGAGGCCACGTGATGCCCGATCTCCTCCGCCGGTCCGCCGAGAGCGCCCATGGTGATCACGATGCCCAGCACGGCGGCCACGATGCCGAAGCCGGGCAGCGCGTCGGCGACACGGCTGACCGCCTGTGCCGGCTCACCCGCCTCGTGGTGGTGGGCCGCCAGTTCCACATCCATCAGGTTCTCGAGCTGAAAGGTGTTCATGTTGCCGCTGATCATCAGTCGCAGGTAATCCTGGATGAACTCGATGGTATGGTGCTCCTTGAGCAGGTCGGGATACTTGCTGAAGATTTCGCTCTCGTGGGGGTCCATCGTGTCCACCTCGATGGCCACCATGCCCTGTCGTTTGATCTTGTTGAAGATTTCGGCCATCAACCCAAAGAGGATCAGATAGTCATCACGGGAATGAGCGGAACCGCCCAGCAGGGCGGGAATGCCGGTCAGGACCCGTTTCAGCACGCTGAAGGGGTTGGCGATGATCATGCCACCAATGGCCGCGCCCAGGATGATGATCAGCTCCAGGGGCTGCCAGATGGCCAGCAGATGCCCACCCGCCAGGGTGAATCCGCTCAGCACGGCGACGATCACCAGCAGGGCGCCCGCGATCAGGTTCATTGAATGTCCTTGACATCTGTCGCAAGCACTTGTTTTCGAACATGTTGCAGAAGTCCGATCGCTCACGAACACCCATGAATGATCGGCAGATTGCCGCAAGCACTGTACAGCGTCCGCCACTCGTGCCCGCTGGCAGTTTCAATTGCCCCCGCGAAGCGGCACATTCGGACTCGCGTGCCGCGACCCGGCCGCCGGACTCCCCGGCCGGACACTTCAGACCCAATGCAGAGGCCCTTTCATGAGCGAACGGATCACAGCCCGGATCTACAATGGTACCCGCGATTTTCTGCCCGCCGAGATGCTGCGGCGCGAAGCCCTGCTGGAAACCCTGCGCAGCGCATTCCAGCTCTACGGATTCGCGCCCGTGGAAACGCCGGCGATGGAGTACCTCGAGATCCTGCTGGGCAAGTACGGCGACGACGAAAAGTTGATCTACAAGCTGGACTACCGCAACGACGACCCCTCGCGGCGCCTGGCGCTGCGCTACGACCATACCGTGCCGCTGGCGCGTCTGGTGGCCTGCAATCCGGAGCTGCCCCTGCCCTTCAAGCGCTACCAGTTCCAGCCGGTCTGGCGCGCCGACCGTCCCCAGCCCCGTCAGGGACGCTTCCGCGAGTTCTGGCAGTGTGACATCGATACCATCGGCAGCGCCTCGCTGATGGCCGACGCCGAGATCATCGCGGCCGCCGACGGTCTGCTGGCAGGCCTGCAACTGCCCGATTACCGCATCCGGCTGAACCACCGTGGGCTGCTGGCGGCACTGGTGGCCTGGGCAGGCCTGCCCGCGGGCCAGGAAGCCGCCGTCTGCGGAGCGATTGACAAGCTGGACAAGGTGGGCCTGGACGGCGTGCGCCGCGAACTGGACACCGCGGTGGGCGCAGGCTCCGCCGTGGACAAGCTGCTGGAACGACTGGCCGTGCCCGTGAGCATGGCCACCCTGCCCGAGCTGCGCAGTCTGGACACGGGCGACGGGCGCGCCAGCCGCGCGGTGGACGAGCTGCTGGAGCTGAACGATCTGCTGGGCTCGCTGGGCGTGAACCGGGCGAATGTGGCCTTCGACCTCTATCTGGCACGCGGGTTGTCGTACTACACCGGCCCGATCTTCGAAACCGTGATTCCCAGCCTGCCCCACATGGGCAGCATCATGGGCGGAGGCCGTTACGATTCGCTGATCGGTCTCTATCTGGGGCGCGAGATGCCCGCCACCGGTTTGACCATGGGCCTGGACCGGATCCTGGCCGCTTTGGCCCAACTCGGTGAGACCCAGTCCCGCCAGACTCCGGCCCGGGTGCTGGTGACCCGCAGTTTTGCCGAGACGGACCACGCGGCCATCGAGCTTGCCGGCGAGCTGCGCCGGGCGGGCATTCCCACCGAACTGGCCCTGGAAGCGGGGCGGCTCAAGAAGCAGTTCGCGCTGGCCGACCGCAAGGGCATTCCCCATGTGATCACTCTGGGACCCGACGAGCAGGCCCGCGGGCTGCTGACCCTCAAGACGCTGGCCGATGGCACGCAGCGGGCACTGAGCCTGGCCGATGCGATCCGTGAACTGGGCGGGAGCCCCCGGTGAGCGCCCTGCGCACGTGGGCCTTTTGGGTCTTGCTGCTGACCTGGGCCAGCACCGGACTGGCGTCCTCGTCGGGTCTGAATGCGCTGCCCGCGCCGTCACGCACGGCCGATGTCCACCGCAACACCGGCCCGGACAAAGGCCTGCCCCCCGCATTGTACCCCTGTGAATCCCGGGCCCTGGTGGCGCCCACCACGCGCGGCGTACGGCCCATGCCGACAACCGGAACCCTGGGCGCAGCCCAGCGCGTGCCAACGGCTCCGCGCGATGCGCGCCAGGGCGGTGACACACCCGAAGCTGCCAGCGAGATTTCCGCCCTGCCCGCCCTGCTGGTTGGCACCACCACGGGTTACAGCAATCACGTCGCCCCCGGTTGCCCCACCCCCTCCAGCGGCCCCGACGTCTTCTACCGGCTGGAACTGGCGCAGGATCTCAGCCTGAGCCTGGACCTCTGCGACAGCTCCTTCCCGGCTCGCCTGGCCATCTACGCCGACACGGTGGACACCGAACACCTGCTGGCCTGTGATTCACAGGACTGCCCGGATGGCGCGGGCCGGCTCGAGGCTCAGTTTCTCAGCGCGGGCACCTGGTATCTGGCGATCGACGGAGCCGAAGGGCAATCCGGTGAGTACGAGCTCTTCATCTGGTCGCCCTGCGATATCGCCCAGCCGCTGGCGTGCGGCACCAGCGTGAGCGTGTCCGATTCGGTCAGTGCCAACGCCTGGCAAACCTATTGCGTGAGTGGCGAGAACGGCCCCGAACTGGCCTGGCGCGTGTCACATGCGGGAGGATTGCTGGACGCCCGGCTGACCGGGCTGAACGACGAAGACCACGACCTGATCCTGCTGGATGGCTGCGATCCCGGCAACTGCCTCCAGATGCCCTTCGAAGGCGACAGCGAGGAGCGGATCAGCAATACGCTGCCCGCGGGCGAGTACCTGCTGGCCGTGGACATCTGGCACTGGGGCGGTGAGGGCCAGCCGGGCCGCGGCCTGGACTTCACCCTCAGCCTCGACTGTGATCCATCGCCCTGCTCCGACCAGCCCCCGCTGGACTGCCTGGGTCGCCCGGAAATGGAGCCCAACGGCGGCTGGGATGATGGCCAGAATGCCAACCCGATCGCCTGTGGCGACACGCTCTGCGGCTCGGTCTGGGCCGACGGGGGGCTGCGCGATCTGGACTGGTTCCGCCTGGAGCACATGGGCGGCCCGCTGCGCGCCCGGCTGGAGGCCCGCCTGCTGAACCCGGTGCTCTTTCTCACCACCGAAGCACCGCCCGCCTCCGGAGGGCGCACCCTCAAGGTCGAAGATCGTGGCGCGCTCTGCGAAGGCGAAGTGCTGGAGCTGGACTGGCTGGCTCCAGGCAGCTACTTCCTGGTGGTGGCGCACAATGCCTTTCTGGGCGTGCCCCAGGACGAGCCCTGGCGCCTGATTCTCGAATGCCCCGACGATCCCTGCCTGGCACATGAACCCGTCGAGTGCACGGGTGGTCTGCACGAAGTGGAACCCAATGAGGGCTGGAACAGCAACAACCAGAACTGGAATGATGCGGCGGTGGACGAATTGCGTTGCGGCTCGCTCTGGGCCAGCAACGGCCTGCGTGACACGGATTGGTACCGTTTCAGCCTGGACGACAGCTCGGCCGTCGCGCTGGGCTCCCGCGCCGATCAGCTGGATGCGATCGTGTTTCTGTTCACGGCCGCGCTTCCGCCCTCGGGCCGCTTGCTGGCCGGAGCGGACAACACGGGGCTCTGCCAGCCTGAAAGCCTGTTCGTGCCCGCCCTGCCTCCGGGCGAGTATTACGCAATGATCGCCCACAACTCCACCAGCGGGGTCCCCGAGGACCAGAATTACGAACTGAGCCTGACCAGCCTGCCCACCCTGTCCAGGCCCGATCCCTGTGTGAATACGATTGCGCTGGAACTGGACGGCTCCCCCATCGATCTGCAGCGCCCGGCCCCCCAGACGGCCCATCTGGATGGTCTGCCCTGTGCCGGCCTGGTGGCCGGAGGCAACGACGAGGTCTTCGCGCTCAGCGTCAGCCAACCGGGGGCCTACCTGATCACGGTGCTGGGCGACTCGCCGCGGGCCGATGAGGTGCTGATGCTTCTGTCAGGTTGTGGCCCCGACGCCGAATGCCTGCAGGCAGTGGACGACAATGGGTCCGGCACCGATGGCGAACAGCTGCAGACCGGCGAGCTGGCCGCGGGCGAGTACACCCTGGTGGTCGACTTCTGGGGCAGTCTGGAAAGCCATGCCTACACTCTTGAAATCCTGCCCCTCACGGCCCTGGCTCCTGCTGAGGCGCGCCCCCGGACTCTGTCGCTGAACTGCACTCCCAACCCCTTCAATCCTGTGACTCGACTCAGCTGGCAGCACCCGGGCGGCCGGGCCAGCCTGAGCGTGCACGATCTGCTGGGCCGCTGCGTCCTGCGCGAAGATCTGCCAGTGTTGCCCCCGGGCCCCGCTGACCACCTTCTGGATGGCAGTGCCCTGGCCAGTGGGCTCTACCTGCTGCGGGTGAGCACGGATTCAGGCACCGAGTTCCAGGGCAAGGCGCTGCTGCTCAAGTAAGCGTCGGAACCGGAGTGCCAGAACGCGCACGCCAGGATTCCGGCTCCGGCACACTCGGACACTGCGCGACCCAGCACTCGCGCCCGCCCGCACTGAAGGCTCTCCTCCAGTCTGATTCGCGCAATCCGTCGCATTTCCAGACTGCAGTCGCCCCTGCAATCCAGCGATCGAAATTCCGATAGGAGAGCCCAGGCCCGGCATCAGGGCGAAGACCCGTTCCGCGGAACGGGAAGCAGAACAGCCTGACCCGGACAGCAGGCACCAGCATTACCCCCGGAGAGTCCCGATGAATCCGGACCGATACCAGGAGCTTTTCGAACGCTCGGCCGATGCGAACCTGATCATCGTGGGTGAACGCTTCGTGGACTGCAATGCGGCCACTCTGGTCATGCTGGGGTATGCCAGCAAGCAGGAAATGCTCAACGTCCATCCTTCCATGCTCTCCCCGGAATACCAGCCCGATGGGCAGCTGTCCTACGAGAAAGCCAACACGATGATCCAGCTCGCGCTGGCACGGGGGTCCAATCGTTTCGAGTGGTACCACCGGCGCGCCAATGGCGAGATCTTCCCGGTTGAGGTTCTGCTGACCGCGATTCCCGATCCCGGTGAGCAGATGCTGCACGTGGTCTGGCGGGAGATCGGGGCCCGCAAGCATGCGGAGCAAGCTCTGCGTGACTCACGCGATCAGCTGGCGGCGATTTTCGAGGCCACCCACGAAGGCATCCTGGTGCTGGATGCGGAGAGTGGCGAGCCCTTGAACATGAATCACGCCCTGCGCACCATGCTGAAGCTGGGATCCAGCGATTCTCCGGCCGCCTGCCGCGCCCTGCTGCCCCGTGAGCTGACCGTGGACGCCTTGCGTGCGTCCATGGCGGACGCGCCCTCCGGGATCGCTCCCCTGAGTGTTCTGATGCGTCGTCATGATGGACGTGCCTTCCATGCCGAGGTCCAGAGCTCCCCATTGACTCTTCAGGGCCGGAACTGCCTGATCGTCGTGATCCGCGACGTGAGCGAACGCGTCCAGCGCGAATCCCGGTCGCGCCATGCGCAGAAGCTGGAGGCGATCGGCACCCTGGCCGGAGGCATCGCCCATGATTTCAACAACATCCTGTCCTCGATGCTGGGGTACACCGAGCTGGTTCTGGAACGCCTGCCCGTGGGCAGCATGGAACACGAGGACCTCAGCGAAGTCGTGCGATCCGGCCAGCGTGCGGTGGAGCTTGTACGCCAGATCCTGACCTTCAGCCGTCACACGACCAGCGCCGTGACCCGGCTGGATCTGCATTCCAGCATTCGCGACGTGTTGCAGATGCTGCGCTCCACCCTGCCCAGCACCGTGCACATCGACCAGGATCTGGCCGTCGGCAGCTGGGTGATGGCCGACGAAACCCAGATGCAGCAGGTGGTGATGAACCTCTGCACGAATGCCTTTCATGCCATGGAATCAACGGGAGGCACGCTGCGGATCCGCCTGCGCGACGTGGAACTGGATGACGAGTCCCTGCCGCACGGGCTGTCTTGCGGCAGCCATCTGGAACTGCTGGTCCATGACACGGGCTGTGGCATCTCGCCCGAGGTCCTGCCTCATGTGTTCGATCCCTACTTCACCACCAAACCCCAGGGCAAGGGCTCCGGTCTGGGACTGGCCATGGTGGAGGGCATCATCAAGGAACATGGCGGCGCGATCACGGTCAGTTCCTGCCCGGGTCAGGGAACACGTTTCCGGGTGCTGCTGCCCAGGGCCGCGGGAGCCGACACGGCCCCCAGACCCACCAGCGAGGCCCGGCCGGTTCTGGCCGGAGGGCCGGAACGGATTCTGGTCGTGGACGACGAGCCCATGGTGGCCGAGCTTGTCCGCAAGACCCTGGAGAAATTGGGCTATCGGGTGCGCACGTTCACGGACAGCACACGGGCGCTGGCCCATTTCAAGGACAATCCCATGGCCTTTGATCTGGTGCTGACCGACCAGACCATGCCCAACCTGACGGGCTACGAACTGGCGCGCGCCCTGCTGGCCCTGCGGCCCGAGCTGCCGATCGTGCTCTGCACGGGCTTCAGTTCCTCGATCCCCGAAGCCAAAGCGCTGGAACTGGGCATCCGGGCCTACCTGCTCAAACCCACCAGCCGCGTCGAACTGGCACACGTGGTGCGCCGGGTGCTCGACAGCTGAAGCCATGGGTTCACTGCACGAGCGCCGACCACAGGATCCTTGCGCCCCGGATCGACGTATCCCCCGTGATTCCCGCGGAACGACACAGGAGACCCCCCATTGAACACCTTGCCCGGAAGCTCATCTCGCCGCGGCCGGCGTGGCCGAGCCGTCGCCCCGCATCTCCTCTCTCTGGCCCTGCTCTGCACCGCCTGCACCTGGGAGCTGGATCAGGATTCGAATCCGGGGGGCGACCCTGAGCACTCCAGAGATCAGACTCCCGAACAGCAAGACCTTGAATGGCTGGCCACCCAGGACTCGCTGATCCGCACTCTGGCGGGCGTTCCCGCCTGCCATGGCCCCCAGGACTGCCTGGCTCTGCCCATGGGCGACAAGCCCTGCGGCGGCCCCTGGCGCTACCTGATCGTCTCACGCAATGCCGAAAACACTCCCCTGGTGGAAGCGATGGTGATGCACTACAACGACATCAACGCCGCCATGAACGAGCGTTGGGGCTGGGGCTCCGACTGCGAAGTCCTGATGCCCCCCGACCTGATCTGCCAGAACGGAGTCTGCACCGAAGCACCACGATGACGCGCGTGTGATCCATCTCCAGAGTCGAGATCCTCGCGCCCCTGCGCTACCAGACAACGCCTGGAGCTGAGGCACAGCGCCGCATGCGAGAGATCTCCAGTGTGCCCGTGGGCACCGTCAGGTACCAGCCTGCCTGACGCCCGGCGATGACCATGCGACGGCGGGCGGGGACAGCGTGGGGGAAGCGTCGCACACGGAAGAATCCCAGTGTGCCCGGGGGCAACGTGGGGTACCAGCCTGCCTGACGCCCGGAGGTGAGCATGCGACGGCGGGCGGGGACAGCGTGGGGAAGCGCCGCACCAGCCCAGTGTGCCCGGGGGCAACGTGGGGTACCAGCCTGCCTGACGCCCAGAGGTGAGCATGCGACGGCGGGCGCGCGCAGCGCAGGCCCGTCCGGCGGAGTGAGAGAACAAGATTTCTTTTGGCTCCACTCTTTTCTTTCTCGGAAAGAAAAGGTGGAAAGCGTGGCGCGACCCGCCCGCCCTGGATTCCATAGAAAGTGTGCTGACAACGCGCAAATTTGACGACTTCATCAGGCCCGGCTGGAAGCTACGTCGCGAGAGGAGAGCGTTCGGGCGAAGCGAAGCGGTGGGAACTCCCGTGTAACTTGTCGAGATCCCCGCTTCCGCGGGGATGACCATCCTGGGGATGCGCCGCATGCGGAAGAATCCCAGTGTGCCCGGGGGCAACGTGGGGTACCAGCCTGCCTGACGCCCAGAGGTGAGCATGCGACGGCGGGCGCGCGCAGCGCAGGCCCGTCCGGCGGAGTGAGAGAACAGGATTTCTTTTGGCTCCACTCTTTTCTTTCTCGGAAAGAAAAGGTGGAAAGCGTGGCGCGACCCGCCCGCCCGGATTCCACGGAACGTGTGCTGACAATGCGCAAATCTGACAGCTTCATCGGGCCCGGCTGGAAGCTACGTCGCGAGAGGAGAGCGTTCGGGGGAAGCAAAGCGGTGGGAACTCCCGTGTAACATGTCGAGATCCCCGCTTGCGCGGGGATGACCATCCTGGGGATGCGTCGCACGCGGAAGAATCCCAGTGTGCCCGGGGGCAACGTGGGGTACCAGCCTGCCTGACGCCCGGAGGTGACCATGCGACGGCGGGCGCGCGCAGCGCAGGCCCGTCCGGCGGAGTGAGAGAACAAGATTTCTTTTGGCTCCACTCTTTTCTTTCTCGGAAAGAAAAGGTGGAAAGCGTGGCGCGACCCGCCCGCCCCGGATTCCACGGAACGTGTACTGACAACGCGCAAATTTGACGACTTCATCAGGCCCGGCACGTCGCGCTTGGATAAGCGATGTGGCCACATGTCGAGATCCCCGCTTGCGCGGGGATGACCGGCCCGGGGAGGTGTCGCACACGGAAGAATCCCAGTGTGCCCGGGGGCAACGTCGGGTACCAGCCTGCCTGACGCCCAGAGGTGACCATGCGACGGCGGGCGCGCGCAGCGCAGGCCCGTCCGGCGGAGTGAGAGGACAAGATTTCTTTTGGCTCCACTCTTTTCTTTCTCGGAAAGAAAAGGTGGAAAGCGTGGCGCAGCGAAAATGGTGCGTCAGTCCACCACCACGCGGTCGATGTCACGATCGAGGCGCGCAAGGATTTCGTACGTCAGGTCATTGGTGCCGGCGCCGAAGGCACTGACGGTGATCTCGTCGTTGCCCTGATGACCGATGATCACCACGGGATCCGAGGGGGCGACGTTGGGCAGGCCGCTCACGTCCACGGTCATCATGTTCATGTTGACCATGCCCACCACGGGGCAGCGCTGGCCGCCGATCAGGACATGACCCCGGTTGCTCAGACCCCGATCGAAGCCATCGTGATAGCCCACGGGCACCACCGCGATCTTCATGCGCTGCATCGAGAGATAACTGTTGCCATAGCCGATGAACTCGCCGCGTGAAACCTGCTTGAGGTTGATCACCCGGCTGTTCCAGGAGATCACGCGCTTGAGGGTGGGCCGAACCCGGACCTGGCCCTTGAGGTGCATCATCCGGGTTTCCGGACTGGGCCAGAAGCCGTACAGCGCGATGCCCACGCGCACCAGATCGTCGATGGTCTCAGGAAAGCTGAAGGTGGCGGCCGAGCTGGCTGCATGCCGCAACACGCCCCGGGCGCCCAGCTCGTTCAACTGGCGGATGCGGTCGCGATAGACCAGGATCTGGTCCATCACACGCTTGTAGTTGGCCGAGGACTCGGCACCCGCGAAATGCGTGCAGATACCCTCCAGGCAGAGCAGTTCCGGATGTTTCAGGCAGCGCTGGGTGGCCGCGGACAGTCCACGGGCGGACAAGCCCGTGCGATGCATGCCGGTTTCCACCTCCAGATGGACACGAGCCGCCTTGCCCACCCTGCGAGCGGCTTTCTCGGCGGCTCGCAGACGCGAAAGCTCGCTCACGAAAAAGGCGATCTCGTTGGCCACGGCCCACTCCAGGTCATCATTGTCGATGTCACCCATGATCAGGATGGTGCCCGGTGTGGTACGGCTGGCCAGCACGGCTTCGGCCTCGCCCGCGCAGTACACGCAGAAGTGGTTTATCCCGCAGGACTCGGCCAGTGGCACGAAGACCGGAATGCTGTGACCGTAGGCGTTGGCCTTGACCACGCAGGAAATGATCGGTCTGGGTCCCACCTGCTTGCGGATGTAGCGGACGTTGGAGCGCAGGGCGGATTCGCTGAGTTCGATCCAGGACGAGGGTGTCACCGGGCTCATGGGGAATCCTCCTCGAGCAGGCCCTTGAGAGTGGTCAGCAGGAACCGGACGCCCGTGTCCAGCAGTGTGTCGGGAAAGTCGTAGTCGGGATGGTGCAGTGGTGGCTGGTTCTCGCCGGCACCCAGCCCGAACAACGCGCCGGGACAGGCCGCCGTGAAATGTCCGAAGTCCTCGGACCAGGCGAAGGGCGTGTCTGGCTGCTGGATCACGAAACCCGCCTGCCCGGCAAGGCGCTCCACACTCCTGACCACCGCGGCGTTGTTCCAGGTGGCCGGAAAGATCTCGACCCATTCCAGTTCACATGTGATTCCATGGGCCGCGGCCAGGCCCTGACCCAGTGCCTCGCAGGCACGGGCCAGCCGGGTCATCACGGCGGAGTCGTGGGTGCGCAGTGTGGCGCAGACTCGCCCGCTGCCGGGGCTGGTGCCGAAGGCCGGCCCGCCGATTTCCAGACCCACCACGGTCAGCTGGGCCGCCTCGTGCAGCGCCGTGACCGTCTGGGGCAGGGCCGCCAGCGCCTGCGCCAGCTGCGCGGCACAGGTCACCGGACTGCGGCCCCGCTCCGGTTCCGCCGCGTGGGAGGATACGCCGGTCAGTCTCACGCTCAGACCCTGCGAGGCACTCGCGAAACACCCTTCGCGCGACACGAGTGTTCCCAAGGGATAACCGGGCAGATTGTGAATCGCCAGCACCCGGTCGGGAGCCAGCTCACTGAAGCGCGGATCGTCCAGAACGGCACGGGCTCCGGCTCCGGTTTCCTCCGCCGGCTGGAACAGCAAGAGGGCGCTGCCCCGCGAGGGGCGGGTTCCGGCCAGCTGGCGTGCCACCCCCAGCAACAGGCTCATGTGGCCATCATGTCCGCACTTGTGCGACACCTGCCCGCTGGGAGCGGCCCAGGCCAGATCCGTGCGGTCCGGGAGAGGCAGGGCGTCCATGTCAGCGCGCAACAGCACACGCGGCCCGGGCAATGGGCCATCGAAGATCGCCACCAGCCCGTGCCCGCCCAGTTCGCGGACCAGGCGATCCGGCTTGAGCTGTTCCAGTTCCTGACACAGCAACGCGGCCGTGCGGGATTCCTCCCCGGACAATTCGGCGCAGGCATGCAGGCGGTGACGAAGTTCGGTGAGAGAAAGTGCGGGCATGAACGGACCTCCGTTTGTCCCGCAAGGGCCGCCCATTGAGATCTTGCACGCGATTTCATCGGCCCTTGTGGGCGAAGGCAGCTTCGGGAGTGGCCTTTCAACCAGTGGAATTCCGGTGGGAATCACAAATCGAAGGCGACCGGATCAGTCGGCGCTTCCCGGTCGGGGGACTCCGGGTCTGCCGGGACGACCGCGCGCGGGCGCGCAGTTCCCTTGCCAAGCCTGAGCTCGAATCCCATTTTGGGCGCGTCTCCCGTCGCCCCTCTCCCCTCTGGCGATTCCTGCAGCCCCACGTCCCGGGCTGGCGATTCCTTCCCGCACTCATGTTCCCGGTTGTCGGTCGAACCCTGGAAGGATGGCTCTCATGACTCCACTCACGCCTGTGCGCGCTCTGCCTTTCGCAACGGCTCTGCTGCTGGTCCTGCATCCCATGGCGCTGTCCGCCCGGGACAACGGGGCGATCGTGGGCTGGGGCAGCCAGGTGGTGGTTCGTGCCTCGCTCCAGCAGGAGCTGGTGTCGCTTTCGGCGGGTGGCGGACACAGCATGGGGCTTCGTGCGGACGGCACACTGGTCGCCTGGGGTGACAACCGGGAAGGCCAGTGCCAGCTGACCTCCGCGACGCCGGGATGCATCGCGGTGAGCGCAGGTCTGAATCACAGTCTGGCGCTGCTCGCGGACGGCAGCCTGCGCGCCAGCGGAGACAATCTCTATGGCCAGTGCGAGCTGCCCACGCCCGGCAGCCCGCCCGTGGCGATTTCCGCCGGTTACTTCCACAATCTGGCTCTGCTGGCCGATGGGTCGCTGTGCGCCTGGGGTGACAACATCTACGGGCAATGCGAGCTGCCCGAGCCCAACAGCGGTTTCATCGCGATCGCGGCGGGCGGGGTGCACAGTCTGGCGCTGCGCGAGGATGGCCGCATCGAAGCCTGGGGCAGCAATGGCGATGGCCAGTGCACCGTGCCCCTGCCCAACTCGGGTTTCACGGCCCTTGCGGCAGGAGCCAACCACAGTCTGGCGCTGCGCTCGGATGGAGTGCTGGCGGCCTGGGGGGCCAATGACCACTCCCAGTGCCTGATCCCGTTTCCGAATGAGGGATTCATCTCCCTGGCCGCCGGCAGTCGGCACAGCATGGGTCTGCGCCAGAACGGCAGTCTGGAGGTCTGGGGCGACGACACATTCCAGCAGCTGGCGGTGCCACAGTGGGCCGCTCCCTTCAGCACCATCGCGGCGGGCTTCAATCATTGCCTGGCCATTTCCGCCAGCGGGCCGTGCCAGGCCTGGGGGGCCAATTCACTGGGGCAATGTCTGGTCCAGGAGCCCGATCCGGAGTTCGTGGCGATCGCCGCGGGCTACGAGCACAACCTGGGCCTGCGCGCCGATGGATCGATCCTGGCCTGGGGCTACAATGGCTTCGATCAGTGCACACTGGAGGGAGCGAACACGGACTTCGTCGCGGTGGCCGCGGGCGGCAATCACAGTCTGGCCCTGAGCCGCTGGGGCCGCGTGCAGGTCTGGGGCTGCAATGATGACGGCCAATCGACCATGCCCGACCCCCTGGCGCTCTTCACGCAGGTGACCGCAGGGTACGAGCACAGCATGGCCCTGAGAGTCAACGGCAGCATTCTGGCCTGGGGCAATGACGGAAGCGGCCAGTGTGAGGTGCCCGCGCCCAATCAGGAGTTCATCGCCGTGGCTGCTGGCTGGTATCACAGCCTGGCCCTCAAAGCGGATGGAAGCCTGGTCGCGTGGGGTGATGGGGCCTTCGGCCAATGTGAGCTTCCCGACCCCAATCAGGATCTGCTGGCGATCGCGGCGGGGGACGGGCACAGCCTGTGCCTGCGTGCCGATGGATCGATCCTGGCCTGGGGCCTGAATTCCGTCGGGCAATGCGACGTGCCCGAACCCAATGCGGACTTCATCGCGGTGGCCGCAGGGCGCTGGCACAGTCTTGGCCTCAAGGCGGATGGATCGGTCGTGTCCTGGGGCGACAACAGCTGGGATATGCTGCCCGCGATCCAGCCCGGCGACGACGTCGTGGCCATCGCCGCCGGCGGATTCCACAGCCTGGCTCTTCGTGGGCGCTCGCAGACCGCCATCGAACCAGGCCCACGCGGCCTGCCGGAGTTCGCGCCGGTCGTGATCCGCTCCGTCACGCCCAACCCCTTCAACCCCGAGACCCAGCTGGAGTTCGACCTGCGGCAGGCGGCACGCGTGCACATGCGCGTGTACGACATCGCGGGGCAGCTGGTGAGCTGGCAGCCTGCGGGTCCGTACGCGGCGGGCCTGCACCGGATTCGCTGGGATGGCCTGACCCGCTCCGGCATGCCGGCAGCCTCGGGTGTCTACCTGATCCAGCTGGATGATGGGCGGGGGCACGTCGCCGTGAGTCGGGCGACCCTGGTGCGCTGATTTCACCGTGCAATGGAAGAGCGTCAACTCTGCGTCAGGCGGGATGCGGTGACTCATGGCGGGCTGCCAGCCTGCGTATCTCATGGTTCTCGAAGGTGGAGGACGGCGCACGGTCGGACTCGTCCAGCGCCCAGCCCAGCATGGCGCGGGCCAGCTCGTCGGATGTGAGACCCATGTTGGGCCAAAGTGGGCGCAGCACCGGATACAGCCAGCGGAACACGCGGTAGGCCAGGGTCGGTTCGCGGCGCGCGGTCACGGGAAAGATGTAGCCGGGCCGGAAGATGCCCAGTCGGGCGAAGCCTTGCGCCAGCAGGGCGTTCTCGGCCACCCCCTTGTGACGGGCGAAGGCGATGCGGCTGCGCTGGTTCCGGTCGGCACCCATGCCCGAGAGGAAGGCCAGGATCGCGCCGGGGCTGACCGCGTGCAGCACGCGCGCGAGATGCGCGGGCTGTTCGGCCGTGACCCGGCGCAGTTCGTCGGCCGACACCGCGCCGGTGTAGACCCCGATGCAGTAGAACACCACATCCTGCCCCGCCAGTGCCGCGCTCAGGGGCTCGCAGTGGTCAAAATCGGGGTGGATCGTTTCCTGCAGCCGGGCATGCGTCACTCCACAGGGCCGGCGCCCGATCACGCTCACACGCCCGATGCGCGCGTCGTCCAGGCACAGCCGCAGCAGCAGGCCGCCGACCATGCCGGTCGCGCCCAGAACCAGTACCGAAAGATCCTTGGCCATGTCCTGTCCTCTCTGTTGCCGCATGCATTCTGCCGGTTCGTCGCCTCTTCTCCGCTCGGACCGGCTGTGCTCAGTAGCCGCCTGTGGAGACGATGGGATCTTCCTGCGCCGTCCGCCAGGGCCGTTCGGGCCACCAACGCACCGGGGGCGCCGGTGATGCCGGGTCGACGCTCTCACCGGGCCGCGGAATCACCAGCGGAGTCGCGCTGGATTGCGCGGCCCGCAGCAGGCGTTCCACGGGTTCGGTCCAGCCGTGGAAGGCCAGATTGAATGTGCCCCAATGCACGGGCAGCAGCAGGCCGCCCCGGACGAGCGCATGTGCCTTGACCGCCTGTTCGGGCCCCAGGTGCACATCCGGCCAGAGGGCATCGTAGGCACCACACTCGATCAGGCTGAGGTCGAAGGGGCCAAGGCGCTCGCCGATCTCGCGAAAGCCCGGGAAGAAGCCACTGTCACCGCAGATGTACACCCGGTGCCGCGGGCTCTGGATGGCCCAGCCTGCCCAGAGTGTCGGATTTCCCCGCAGATGTCCCAGCAGCCGACCCGAAAAGTGGCGGGCCGGGGTGGCCGTCAGGACCAGCTCGCCCAGATCCAGGCTCTGCCACCAGTCGCGTTCGATGATGCGCTCCGGCCGCACACCCCAGCGTTCCAGCCAGGCTCCCACACCCAGGGGCGTGACGAAGAGTGGCACCCGATCGCGCAGCAGGCGAATCGTCTCGCGGTCCAGGTGATCGTAGTGATCGTGCGTCAGCAGGACCGCATCCAGCGGCGGCAGGTCTTCCAAGGCCAGAGGTGGAGCGAAGAAACGCGTCGGCCCGAGCCAGGACACCGGAGACACGCGCCGTCCCCAGACCGGATCACAGAGCAGGCGCTTGCCGCCGATCTCGATCAGCACGCTGGAATGCCCAAGCCAGGTCACGCGCAAGCCGCTCGTGGGTGGCTGGCTGAAATCGGCGGCCCGGCGTTGGCACACAGGAAGTGGCAGATCGGGGGTCGCATGCGTCGAGCGATTCCAGTATCTGGCCAGCATCTTCAGCAGGGAGCCATTGCGCACGGGCAGCGGATTGTGAAAGCTCCCCCCGTGCCATTGCGGGGAGGCTGCCATGGCGTCTCGCCGGGCTCGTGCGCCAGCGACTCTGGTCTCGGTCGTGGACAAGGTTCCTCCCCGGGTCGGCCGGAACGGCTGCCTGGAACTGGATGGCACACGTGGATGGCTGGACTTCGGCCGCTGTGTGCCATGCGCCATCACATGGCAGGCCGCACGGCAACACGCGTTGGGCAAAGGCCCTGAACTCTCGGACCGACTTGTCCTGAAGCGGGCAGGAACTACCTTGCACGTTCGGTCAGGGCGCTGGTGTCCGGTTGCCCGCCGTGACCAGGCACCCATTCCAGGACAACGCAATCCGGAGGAATCGGCATGGACGCTTTTCTGGCTGCCGCGATCGAGGAAGCCCGGGCCGGGCTGGCCGAGGGCGGCATTCCCATCGGCTCGGTCCTGGTGCTCGACGGACGCATCGTGGGACGCGGGCACAACCGGCGTGTCCAGCGCGGCAGCACCGTGCTGCACGCGGAAATGGACTGTCTGGAGAACGCGGGCCGGATGACGGCCACGGACTACCGCCGCTGCGTGCTCTACTCCACCCTCTCCCCGTGCGACATGTGCAGCGGTGCCGCGCTGCTTTACGGCATCCCGACGGTGATCGTGGGCGAGAACCACACCTTCCGGGGCCCCGAAGAGCATCTGCGGGCCAGAGGAGTGACTCTTCGCATCGTGGACGACCCGACCTGCCGCGCCCTGATGGAGCATTTCATTCGCGAGAATCCTGTGCTCTGGAACGAGGACATCGGCGAATAGGACCTCCCTGGCCGCAAGCCAGCGGCGGACACCAAGGAATCAGGCCAGCAGCTTGGCGCCGATGCGGGCGAACTCACCGGCGAACTGGTCCAGGCGCTCGGAGAGCTCACCCGGGGGCACGGCCAGATCCACGAAGTCCTTGCCCACGGCATATACGACCCGGGGCAACTGGATCATGCGCCACTCGTTCATGCAGATCTGGGTCAGGTGCATGGTGCTCAGGTAGGATTTGTGCCCGCCCGCGGCGCAGAGAATGCCGAAGAACTTGGACTCCATCCCGCCACAGCAGGTATCCAGCACCATCTTCAGGCTGTCGCTGATCGAATAGCAGTGGACGCCCATTCCGATCACGAAATTGTCCGCCGCCTGGATGCGGGCTTTCAGCTGGTCCATGCTGACACTGACCGCTCGGTGCGCGGGTTGCAGTTCGATCTCGCGCAGATCCACGAAGTCCACGTCGATGTCCTGGGCCTCCAGGCGCTGCCCGACTTCGCGGCAGAGCACGCGGGAGCGCGAGCGCTCGCTCAGGGAACTGGAAAGTATCAGGGTGCGCATCCGCCCTCCTTGGTCCGGTCACGGCCCGCCCGCCGGGTGCGTGAAACCAGCCGCCAAGCTAATACTGCCCGGGGCCTGTTGCTTTCCACCTTGACTCCGTCATTCCTGAAGCTGCGAGCGGGTGTCCCGGATCCGCAATTGAACGGCTTCGGCCAGCTCCGCCGAGCCGATGGCGTCGCGGCCGTGGAGGTCCGCCACGGTGCGGGCCACCTTCACCACGCGGTCCACGCTGCGCGCGCTCAGCCGGAAGCGGTCCGCCACCCTGCGCAGCAGAGCCAGGCTGGCCTCATCCAGTGGGCACCAGGCCTTCAGTCCGGACCGATCCAGTCCCGCATTGCTGAACAGGCGTGTGTCGCCCCGATAGCGATGCCGCTGCCGGTGCACGGCCTCCTCCACCCGGGACCGCACCGTCTGGCTGTCCTCGCTCTCCCGTTGATCCATCAGTTCTTCCAGGCTCAACGAAGGGACTTCCACCTGCAGGTCGATCCGGTCAAGGATCGGCCCGGAAAGTCTGGCGGTGTAGCGTTCCACCTGAAAGGGGCTGCAGCGGCAACTGCGCCGGGGATCGCCCAGATAGCCGCACGGACAGGGGTTCATCGCGGCCACCAGTGTGATCCGTGCCGGCAGGCGTACGCTCAGCCCGGCCCGTACGATCTGGACCCAGCCATCCTCGAGGGGTTGGCGCAGGTGTTCCAGGGCACTGCGGCGGAACTCGGGAAACTCGTCCAGGAACAGCACTCCGCGATGGGCCAGGCTCAGCTCGCCCACGTGGGGAGCGCGAGCTCCCCCCAACAGGCCCGCATCGGAAATGCTGGCGTGTGGCGAACGGAAGGGCCGATGACTGAGCAGGCCGCCATCGCGGGGCAGCAGGCCGGCCACCGAATGGATGCGGCTCACCTCCAGGGCCTCCCCGCTGGCCAGCCGGGGCAAAATGCCCGCCAGCCGGTGGGCCAGCAGGGTCTTCCCGGACCCGGGCGAGCCCACCAGCAGGAGATTGTGTCCCCCGGCGGCGGCGATCTCAAGCGCCCGACGCGCCTGGGCCTGCCCGCGAACATCCCGCAGATCGGGCGCTCCTGCATCCACGGTCCGGGGGATCTCGCATTCACCGGGCACCAGCGGATCAAGGGTCCGGGTGCCGCTGATGTGATCCACGGCCTCGCGCAGGGTGCCCACGGCCACCACCGGGCAGCCGGCACCGAGTACCGCCTCGAGCTGGTTCTCGCGCGGCACAAGAACCTGGTCGATGCTCTCTCCCGGCCGGCTTCGGCTGCCACCCGCAGGATCGGGACTCACCATCACCAGCACTCCGCGCACGGCCGCCACGCGTCCTTCAAGAGTCAGCTCGCCCAGCACGAGAGTGCGTGCCAGGCGCTCCGGATCACAGCGGCCCATGGCTGCCAGCAGGCCCAGGGCGATCGGCAGATCGAAGGCACTGCCGCTCTTGCGCAGGTCTCCGGGCACCAGATTGATCACGACCCGCTTGGTCAGTTCAATGGGAAAGCCCTGCATGCGGGCCGCGCTGAACACACGTGGAATGGCCTCGCGGATCGCACTGTCGGGCAGTCCGGTGATCACGACCTTGGGCATGCCCGGGTGCACGTGCACCTCCACACGGACACGCAGAGCTTCCACGCCCAGCAGGGCGGCGGTTGGAACGGTGGCGTACATCTGTCCTCCTTTGCCACAAGCTATCACCGCATTCGCCCCTCGGCAGGGGACCGATGAGATTCCCGGCATTTTCAGGGAAGGACCGTCCATGAATTCTGACACACGGTGGGAGCCGGTGATCCGGGTGCTGGCTTCCTGCCAGCATCCTCGGGTGGCGCCGCGGCTGGCGTCATGCCAGCATCCTCGGGTGGCTCCGCGGGTGGCGTCATGCCAGCATCCTCGGGTGGCGCCGCGGGTGGCTTCATGCCAGCATCCTCGGGTGGCTCCGCGGCTGGCGTCATGCCAGCATCCTCGGGTGGCGCCGCGGCTGGCGTCATGCCAGCATCCTCGGGTGGCTCAACGGGTGGCGTCATGCCAGCATCCTCGGGTGGCTCAACGGGTGGCGTCATGCCAGCATCCTCCGGTGGCTCAACGGGTGGCGTCATGCCAGCATCCCAGGTGGCTCCGGTGGCGCGCGGCTGGCGTCATGCCAGCATCCTCCGGTGGTGGCTCATGCCAGCATCCCGGCGTCGGGTGGCGTCATGCCAGCATCCTCGGTGGCTCCGCGGCTGGCGTCTGCCAGCCAGCATCTGCCAGCATCCTCGGGTGGCTCTGCGGCTGGCGTCATGCCAGCATCCTCGGCTGGCTTAGCGGGTGGCGTCATGCCAGCATCCTCGGGTGGCTCATCGGCTGGCGTCATGCCAGCATCCTCGGGTGGCTCCGCGGCTGGCGTCATGCCAGCATCCTCGGGTGGCGCCGCGGGTGGTCACGGGCCAGCCGCCGGGCAAGCCCACCGAGCTTGCCCACTGGCCAAGGGTGCGGTAAATTGCCGCCCGCCCGGATTCAGGTGAGCACGCAGTCATTCCGCGATCGGATCCACTGTCGATCCCTGTCCTTCCCTGCGCGACAAGCCCCACAGCCGCCCCTTCCCGATTCCCGCAAGACCGGACTCCGGGACAGGCGGGGCTCACCTGACGCTGCGCGGAATGCCCGCGGCGCTGACCGGACCCATCCATTGGAGGAACCATGCCCGACCAGAGGAAGACCCTGCTGGAACTGATCGATGAAGCCCAGGAGCTGGGTGGCGAAGCCCGCGTGAAGCGTCAGCATGAGCAGAAGAAGCTGACCGCCCGGGAACGTCTGGACCTGTTGCTGGATGCGGGAAGTTTCGAAGAGCACGACATGCTGGTGCGCCACCAGTCCACCCAGTTCGGACTGGCCGACAACCGACCACTGGGCGATGGCGTGATCACCGGCTTCGGCAAGATCGACGGTCGGCCGGTGGCGGTCTTCTCCCAGGACTTCACCAGTTACGGGGGCAGTCTTTCCGAAGCGCACGGGCGCAAGATCTGCAAGATCATGGACACGGCGGTCAAGGCCGGCATTCCCGTGATCGGTCTCAACGATAGCGGGGGTGCCCGCGTGCAGGAGGGCGTCAGCAGCCTGGGTGCCTACGCCGACATTTTCCTGCGCAATACCCTGGCCAGCGGAGTGGTGCCGCAGCTGAGCGCGATCCTCGGCCCCTGCGCGGGCGGAGCGGTGTACAGCCCGGCGATCACTGACTTCACCGTGATGACCGAAGGCTCCAGCTACATGTTCGTGACGGGGCCCAAGGTGGTGAAGACCGTGACCCACGAGGACGTCAGCTCCGAGGACCTGGGTGGCGCGCGTACGCATGCGCGGAAGTCCGGAGTGGCGCACTTCGCCGCTGCCGACGAAGGCCGGGCCATCGATCTGCTGCGCCGACTGCTGTCCTACATGCCGCTCAACAATCTTGAGAAGCCCCCCCTGCGTCCCTGCGACGACCCGGTGGACCGGGCCGAGGAACGCCTGGTGAGCGTGATCCCGGACAACCCCAACAAGCCCTATGACATCCGCGACGTGATCCTGGATGTGATGGACCGTGATTCCTTCCTCGAGATCCAGGAAGAGTACGCCGCCAACATCGTGATCGGATTCGCCCGCATCGGTGGTCGCAGCATCGGTGTGGTGGCCAACCAGCCCGCCGTGCTGGCGGGTGTGCTGGACATCGAGGCCAGCCGCAAGGCGGGGCGTTTCGTGCGCTTCTGCGATGCCTTCAACATTCCCATCGTGACCTTCGTGGACGTGCCCGGCTTCCTGCCCGGGACAGACCAGGAATGGCGCGGAATCATCAGCAACGGGGCCAAGCTGCTCTACGCCTATTGCGAAGCCACCGTGCCCAAGATCACCGTGATCACCCGCAAGGCTTATGGCGGCGCCTACGACGTGATGAGTTCCAAGCACATCCGCGGCGACGTCAACCTGGCCTGGCCCAGCGCCGAGATCGCCGTGATGGGCGCCAAGGGCGCGGTGGAAATCATCTTCAGCCGTGAAATCCAGAAGGCCGAGGATCCCGCCGCCCTGCTGGACCAGCGGATCTCCGAGTACACCGAACACTTCGCCACTCCCTGGCAGGCCGCCGAGCGTGGTTACGTGGACGCGGTGATTCTGCCCGAGCAGACCCGGTTGCGCATCCATCGTGCGCTGGAGCTGCTGCAGAACAAGGCGGACAGCAACCCGGCCCGCAAGCACGGCAACATTCCGCTCTGAGCGCTTCCGGGAAAGGCCCACTCCCATGAATTCGCGCACGCGCAACGTGTCCCTCCTGATCCTGGCGGCGCTGTTTCTGCTGGCCGTGGGCACCACAGGCTATCACCTGCTGGAGGGCTGGGCGCTGGACGAAGCCTTCTACATGACCGTGATCACCATGAGCACGGTGGGCTTCAGCGAAGTACATCCCCTCTCGGCCACCGGACGCATGCTCACGGTGGGCCTGATCTTCTCGGGCATCGGCGTCATCGGCATCGCGGCCACCAGTCTCACGGCCATGCTGGTCTCAGGGGAGATCCGCCAGCTGCTGCGTGATCGCCGCATGGAAAGAAAGATCCAGCGCATGAACGGACACACCATTCTCTGCGGTTACGGCCGCATCGGGCGCGAGATCGCCCGCGAATTCCTGCGTGGCCACCATCCCCTGGTGGTGGTGGACTCCAGCAGGGCCAGCCTGGCCGATGCCCGCGAAGCCGGGCACATGGTCATCGAAGGGGACGCCACCGAGGAGGAAGTCCTGCTGCGCGCCAACGTCGCGCACGCCAAGGGACTGGTGGCGGCGCTCCCGCGCGACAGCGACAATGTCTACATCACGTTGACCGCGCGCGAGTACAATCGCGAGCTGCACATTGCCGCGCGCTCGCTGGATCCGGGCAGCGAACACCGCCTGCTCAAGGCCGGTGCCAACCGCGTGGTCAACCCCTATGTGATCGGCGGCAAGCGCCTGGCCGCCGTGATGCTGCATCCCGAGATCATGGACTTTCTGGACCTGTCCATGCAACAGGACCCCGAAGGGTTCAGTCTGCGCCATCTCACGGTGGGCAGCGGCTCGAAGCTCAAGGACCGCACCCTGGCCGAGCTGGATCTGCGCCGCATCGGCCGGGGCGTGATGGTGCTGGGCATCTCGCGCCCCACGGGCGCGGAACGCAGCATGGTGATCCCCACCGCCGACACGGCCCTCGCCCAGAACGACACCCTGATCCTGCTGGGCAACCAGAGCATGTACCAGGCGCTGGAGGCCGAAGGCATCGTCAGTCGCTGAACCCCGGCCGTCACACGACAAGATTCTTTGCCCCACCGAACTTGGCTCCGCGTCCGGAACGGCCTCCACCCTCGTGAGCCGTTTCTATTGATGGACATCCATGAACAATTGTTGTACACTCCCGTCTGTTCGTTCGTCCCGCACCGTCCGTGCCCGCCAGGCGCGGAACGCCCCCCCCGGTCGGAAAGGACTCGCCCATGGCCCGCATCGTCATCGTCGGCGCTGGCTTCGCCGGACAGACGGCTGCCCTCTACCTTGGACACCGCCTCGCCCGTGACCATCAGGTCACCATGATCAACGCCAGCGACCAGTTCTACTTCATCCCCTCCTTCGTCTGGGTCGGTACCGGCCGCATGGCCCCGCACCGCACCCACTTTCCGCTCGCCGGCGTCTACAAACGCTTCGGCATCCGGCTGGAAGTGGGCCGCGCGGTCGAAGTCAATCCCGTCTCCGGCTGGGTCCGGGTGGAGCGCCATGATGCGCCCGATCTGCGTGTGGAGTACGATCAACTGCTGCTGGCCACCGGCCCACGGCTGAACTTCGATGCCACCCCCGGGCTGGGGCCCGGGCGTCACAGCCAGTCGATCTGCACCCTGAGCCATGCCGTCGAGGCCAGCCACGCCTACCTGGAAGAAGTGGCGCGTCTGGAGCGCGGCGAGCGCCGGCGCTTCCTGATCGGCACCGGTCACCCGGGAGCCACCTGCCAGGGCGCGGCTTTCGAATACATCTGCAACATCCACCGCGACCTGGTGGCCCGCAGGCTGCGCGACCGGGTGGATCTGCGCTGGCTGAGCAACGAGGCCAAACTGGGCGACTTCGGTATCCAGGGTCTCGAGATGGTCAAGGGTGGCACACGCCTGAGCAGCGAAGAGTTCATTGGCGCGGCCTTTCGCGACATGGGCGTGTCATGGCAGGTGCGCACGGGCGTCACCGGGCTGGACGCAGGAGTCGCCCACTGGCGCGACTACGAGGATCACGAAGGCGAGACGCCCTTCGATTTCGCGATGCTGATCCCCCAGTTCACCGGGGTTCCGCTGAAGGTCAGCGGGGATGCGGGTGAAGATCTCTCCTCGACCCTGCTCAATCCGGCGGGCTTCGTGCTGGTCGACGGCATCTACGGCCTGCCCTGGAGCGAACTCGCGCAGCGCCCCGAGGCCTGGCCCGCCCAGTACCAGAACCCCACCTGGCGCAACATCCACGCCGCGGGCATCGCCTTTGCGCCTCCGGGTCCGATCTCACGCCCGCATGTCACACCGGGCGGCTTCAGCATCACGGCCGCGCCTCCGCGCACGGGCATGGTCTCGGGCATCATCGGCCGGCTGGTGGCGCTGAACATCGCCGACAAGCTGCAGACCGGACACAGCCCGCACAGCGAGCGGATGAGCGAGATGGCCGCGGCCTGCATCGCCAGCATGGGCGACAGCCTCTGGGACGGCTCGGCCGCCACCATCCTGATCCACCCGGTGGTGCCCGATCACCGCAAGTTCCCCGACAGCGGCGGGCGCGACCCCTTCGTGACTCACATGGAAATGGGGCTGGCCGGCGCCTGGATGAAACGCCTGATCCACAGCACATTCATGCACAAGCTGCAGGGCCGGCCCGGCTGGCGCCTGATACCCGAATAGAAAGGCCCCACGATGGAGATCACACCGAAGGACAAGGCGCGCATGCGCAATCCCTTCTACCAGCTCTGGCGCTTCGTGGTGCTGAACCTGAAGATCCTCAAGGCCGTGGACCAGCAGAAGCGCAGCTGAGACCGGGACCCCGAGACGAAAATCCCGCGATACCCCATCAGGGCGTCGCGGGATTCCTGTTCCAGGCCGTGTGACAATGGCTAGGGCTTGATGCCCAGGGTCAGCATCCAGGTGCGGTCCTTGTGGTCGTTGAAGGTGCGCACGTACTCGGTCTGGACCACCATCTGGAAGTCGTAGGTGCGCAGCAGCAGCAGGCCGCCGCGCAGGGCCACCTGAAAGCCATCGTCGTACTCGAAGTTGCTCGAGAAGAGCTGGGTATCGGAGTTCAGCTTGCGGTGGCGTGCCCAGTGGAAGCCGGCGGCGGCGCCCACGAAGGGGCAGATGTCGGCGGGGCGGATCAGCCAGTCGGAGTACAGCAGGGCGGCCGGGCCCTCGCGCCAGGAAGCCATGAAGCCCGCGGTGAAATTGCGTTCCTCGATGCCCTGGGAAAAGGCACCGGTGAAGCGGCGCGTGTGACCGTCGTAACTGTCGCCAATGGGCCAGAGATAGCCCACCTGCCAGGTGGAGGTGCTGCGCGCATTGCGCGTGCGCGTGTTCAGACCTTCGTTCTGCATCACCTCGCCGACCCGCGCCAGATCCTGCAGGGGCTTGCGCCGTGCAATGGACTCGGCGGCACGACGCATGGCCATGTCCAGGTCCTCGATGGCGGAAAGCGGCATGGAATCGGCCATCAGGTTCTGCTCGCTCTGCACGTCGATCAGGCGCAGCTGCAGAATCAGTTTCTCGCCCAGCCGGTCGACCCCCACCAGCACCAGCTGCTCCATGTTCTGGGTGCGGGCCTCGTCCACCAGTTCGATCAGCGGGCATTCCAGCATCCAGGAATCGGTGCGCAGGTTGCTGACCAGATCCTTGGGACGTTGTTTCTGCAGTTCGTTGATCAGCAGGCTGCGCGACACACGCGCCTCGTCCTCACTGAGTGCGGCACCACTGAGCGGCGCCACGCCGATGCGCGCCGCCTGGAGCAGCAGCGGGAACAGGATGAACAGGAACGACACTCGCAGCAAGGAAAACATGTAAGGGCCTCTCTGACTGGATGCACGACCGCCCAAAGTGGCACGATCAGGGCAGGGTCACAATCACTTTGTCGATCAATGTTCGCCAGTCCGGACCCGCGCGCGTTGACACAGGTCACACGCGGCCGTCTGCCAGTCGGGAAAACTGAAGCGGAATCCACTGTCCAGCAGGCGACCGGGGATCACGCGCCGACTCTTGAGCACCAGCTTGCTTTCGGTGCGCAGCAGCAGCGAACCCAGTTCGATCAGCAAGGCCGGTGCGGGCAGGCCGATGGGCATGCCCCAGGCACGGCGCAGTATGCGCATGAATTCCGCATTCGGGAGGGGCTCGGGGGCCGCCAGATTCACGGGCCCTTCCAGCTCCGGGTGTTCGATGATGAAGCGCAAGGCATTCACGAAATCCCGGTCGTGAATCCACGACACATACTGCCGCCCAGTGCCCGCCGTGCCTCCCAGTCCCAGACGCACCAGGCGCAGCAGCACCGCGAAGACTCCTCCCGGATCGGGGCTGAGCAGCAGCGAGATCCGCAGCGCCACCCGCCGGGTGTGCGGTGTGTCCGCATCGTTCTGCGCCCCTTCCCAGGCCTTGACCACCTCGACCATGGCACGCCACTTGGCGGGCAGGTCGGCTTCGCTGCCGCCGATGAGGCCGCTGGTTTCATCCTGGGCCTTCTCGGTGTGATGCGTGTACAGGGTGGCCGCGCTGGCCTGCAGCCAGAGCGCGGGCGGGTGGCTGCAGGCGGCGATCGCCTGACCCACCACGCGTGTGCTGTTTACCCGGGACTCCAGGATCAGGCGCTGGTTGGCCGGTGTATGACGGCAGTCCACACTGCGGCCGGCCAGGTTGATCACCACGTCGGCGCCGTCCAGCTCCTCGGCCCAGTCCCCGAGGGTGCGGGCATCCCAGGCGACCTGGCGGATACCGGAGGTCAAGGGCTCGGTCCGTGCCTCGCGACCGAGCACGACAACCGAGTGCCCATCCTGGCGGAAGGCTCTGGCCAGCAGAGCGCCCGCCTGTCCGCTGCCGCCGGGCAAGATGATCTTCATCGACTCCTCCCTGGATTCCCCAAAAAAAGACCCCGTCCGCTTCCTGAAGAAAGCGAACGGGGTCGGAAACCGTGCGGTTGCGCGCTACTCAAGATGGCTGCGCAGCATCCAGGCGTTCTTTTCATGGATCTGCAGGCGCTGGGTCGCCAGATCGGCGCTGGCCTGATCTCCGATCTTCTCGGCGGCCACGATCACCGCGCGTGCCGCATCGGCCAGCAGGCCCTGATCGGCCACCAGTGTGCGGATCATCTGGGTCGCTTCGGTGCGGCCCGTGGTTTCCTTGACCCTGCTGAGGGTCGAGAACTCGCTCCAGCTGCCCGGGGCGAAGGCATCCAGTGAACGGATGCGTTCGGCGATGGCATCCACGGCCAGAGCCAGATCCGTGTACTGCAGCTCGAAGAGCGTATGCAGGGTGGTGAACATGGGACCGGTCACGTTCCAGTGGAAATTGTGGGTCTTGAGATACAGGGTGTAGCTGCTGGCCAGCAGCCCGGACAGGGCGCCCACAACCTCTTCATGCGTGTGTTCCATCGGGAATCTCCTTTGGTTCCGGGGGCGGGTCTCCCCCATTTACATCATGTAGGCCATCAGGATGCCTGCGGCCACCGCACTGCCGATCACGCCCGAGACATTGGGCGCCATCGCGTGCATCAGCAGGTGGTTGCTGGGATCTTCCTTGATGCCCATCATCTGGACCACCCGCGCACTGTCGGGTACCGCGCTCACACCGGCGGCCCCGATCATGGGATTGATCTTCTCTCCTTCCTTGAGGAAGAGGTTCATGCCCTTGGCAAACAGCACGCCTCCCGCGGTGGCCACCATGAAGGAGGCGGCACCCAGCACGAAGATCATGATCGATTGGGGAGTCAGAAAGGTGGTGGCCTGGGTCGAGGCCCCCACCGTGACCCCCAGCAGCATGGTCACGATGTCGATCATGGCGTTCTTGGCGGTGTTGCCCAGGCGGTTGGTGACTCCGCTTTCCTTGAGCAGGTTCCCGAAGAACAGCATGCCCACCAGCGGCAGGGCCCCCGGAGAGACGAAACCCGTCAGCAGGATGCCCGCGATGGGAAAGAGCATCTTCTCGAGCTGGCTCACGCTGCGCGAGGGCTTCATCCGGATCAGGCGTTCCTTGCGCGTGGTCAGCAATTTGATCACGGGGGGCTGGATCACGGGCACCAGCGCCATGTAGCTGTAGGCCGCGATCGCGATCGCTCCGATCAGCTCGGGCGCCAGCCGTGACGAAAGGAAGATGGCGGTGGGACCATCGGCTCCGCCGATGATGCCGATCGACGCGGACTGCGCCGGGCTGAAGCCCAGCACGATGGCCGCGGCAAAGGTCAGAAAGATGCCCAGCTGGGCCGCGGCGCCCAGCAGCATCAGCTTGGGATTGCTGAGCAAGGCCGAGAAGTCGGTCATCGCCCCGATGCCCAGGAAGATCAGCGGGGGAAAGACGCCCTTGAGCACGCCCATGTAGAGGTAGCGCAGCACGCTGCCGTCTTCGTATATCCCGATCTGCAGCCCCACGTTCTCGAGGAAGGGAATGTTGCCGATCAGGATGCCGAAGCCGATCGGCACCAGCAGCAGCGGTTCATAGTCCTTCTTGATGGCGAGATACAGGAAGGTCAGCCCCACCAGAATCATCACCACATGACCCGGGGTCAGGTTGGCGAAGCCGGTGAAGCGCCAGAAGGTGTCCAGGCCGTTCATGCGCTCTCTCCGATCTCGGCCAGCGAGGCGCCCTCGAGCACGCTCTCGCCCTGGGCGACCAGCAGACTGCGTACCACGCCGGCCCGGTCGCTGCGGATCTCGTTCTCCATCTTCATGGCTTCCATGATCATCAGCACGGCGCCGCGGGCCACCGTATCACCCACCTTGACCTTCAGCTCGAGGATCGTGCCGGGCAGTGGCGACTTGACCAGACCCACACCCTTGGGCGCGCTGGGACTGGACGTGCGCTGGTGGTGGCTCGAGCTGTCGGGCACCGCCTGTTCGCGCACCAGGCGCGGGGTCTTTTCCTTCAGTTTCTCATCGTGGATCTCGACGGCGTATTCGCTGCCGTTGACCAGCACCAGCGCCTGATTGTCCTCGATGGACTGGATCTGCACCTGGTAGCGATTGCCGTGGATGGTGAAATCGAATTTCTTCATGCGTGGATCATCCTCGCTGGGGGTTCACTTCATGCCTCGTCGGATCCATTGCCGTTCCGCCTCAGGGGCAGACGGGAAGGACGCTGGGGGCGTTGGCCGAAACCACGGATGCCGTAGATCTTCGAGCTCCATGGGGAATAGGTGGACTGACGCCGTTCGATGGTCAGCACCGTGTTCTCGCGGTCGTGCAGGGCGGAAAAATGCAGGTGCAGGGCAAGGGCGATCGCGGCGTTGACTTCACCCGACAGATCTTCCTCGACCTGGGCGGCACCCTGCTGGACCCGGTTGACCCGGCTCTTGAGGGCTTTCTGGAACAGGGTGAAGATCACGGCCAGGCTGAGCAGCACCAGAAAACAGACCCCGTAGCCGATCAGGCACAGTTCGATGTGTGACAGCTCCAGATTCGAAAAGCTGATCTGCAGGTCGCCCAGTCCATTGGGGGCCGCGGATGCCGCCGCGGCGGTTGGCTGCAGCATGGGACCTCCTAGAGGGGAATGTTGCCGTGTTTCTTGGGCGGGTTGTTGTCCTTCTTGGTGGCCAGCATGCGCAGGGCCCGGATGATCCGGAAACGCGTGTTGCGCGGCTCGATCACGTCGTCGATGAAGCCGTGCTTCGCCGCGATGTAGGGGTTGGCGAAGAGGTCCTTGTACTCCTGCTCCTTGCCCTGCATGAATTCCTTGCGGGCCGACTCGTCAGCAATCCCGCTGGCTTCGCGGGCATAGAGCACTTCCACCGCACCCTTGGGACCCATCACGGCGATCTCGGCCGCGGGCCAGGCGTAGTTGATGTCGCCGCGCAGGTGCTTGGAACTCATCACATCGTAGGCACCGCCGTAAGCCTTGCGCAGGATCACGGTGACCTTGGGCACGGTGGCTTCGCCGTAGGCGAACAGCAGTTTGGCTCCGTGCACGATGATCCCGCCATACTCCTGGGCCGTGCCGGGCAGGAAGCCGGGCACATCCACGAGGGTCAGCAGCGGAATGTTGAAGGCGTCGCAGAAGCGCACGAAACGGGCCGCCTTGCGCGAGCTGTTGATGTCCAGCACACCGGCCAGATAGTTGGGCTGGTTGGCCACGATGCCCACGGGCATGCCGTTGAACTTGGCGAAGCCGGTGACGATGTTCATCGCGAAGTAGCGATGCACTTCCAGGAATTCGTGATCGTCGGCGATGGCCAGGATCACATCCTTGACATCGTAGGGCTTGTTGGGATTGTCGGGAATGATCGTGTTCAGCGAGTCTTCCAGCCGGTCGATCGGGTCGTGACACTCGTGCAGGGGCGGGTCTTCCAGGTTGTTCTGGGGCATGTAGCTCAGCAGCTTGCGAATCAGCTGCAGGCCTTCCTGCTCGCTGTCGACGATCATGTGGGTCACCCCACTGCGTGACGCATGCACCTGGGCTCCACCCAGGTCTTCTTCGTTGACATCCTCGCCGGTCACGGTCTTGACCACCTTGGGACCGGTCACGAACATGTAGCTGGTGCCCTTGCTCATGATGGTGAAGTCGGTCAGCGCCGGGCTGTACACGGCACCGCCCGCGCAGGGGCCGAAGATCGCGCTGATCTGGGGCACCGTGCCGCTGGCCATGATGTTGCGCTGGAAGATCTCGGCATATCCGCCCAGACTCATCACGCCTTCCTGGATGCGCGCGCCGCCGCTGTCGTTGAGGCCGATGATCGGACAGCCGATCTTCATCGCCTTGTCCATGACCTTGCAGATCTTGTTGGCGAAGGTCTCGGACAGGCTGCCGCCGAAGACCGTGAAGTCCATGGCGTACACGCAGACCAGGCGCCCGTCGATGGTACCGTAGCCACAGACGACCCCGTCGGCCAGGTAACTCTGCTTTTCCATGCCGAAGTCCGTGCAGCGATGGGTCACGAACATGTCGTGCTCCTCGAAACTGCCTTCGTCCAGCAGCATGTCAATCCGCTCGCGGGCGGTCAGCTTCCCCCGCGAATGTTGTTTGGCGATGCGCTCTTCTCCGCCTCCGAGGCGGGCTTGCTGGCGCTTCTCCATCAGTTCACGAATGCGTTCGTCGATGTTCATCTCCACTCCGGGATTGAATTTCGCCTTCGATCCATATGCGAAGAAACCGGCCAGGGGACCGGTTCCGAAGGCAGTGCAACATGTTCAGGGGAAGGCACCGACTTGTTGATGTTAATCAATTCACAAGTCGAAAGCGCTGCATTCTGCTGTCAGAATCGACAGGAAGCCGCCACAAGATGGCTGGTGTCCAGGTCCTCGTGGGGACGGAAGGCATAATCCACGGCAAAACGCCCCAGTCCCAGCCCGGCGCCCACGCTGAAGCGGCTCTCGGCATAGCCCGCCCGCAGGGCGAGACGGCCGGGGAACTCGATCTCGCCGCCGGCATCCAGCCAGATGGTCCGGAAATGTCCGCGGGAGTCGGAGGTGGCGCCGTCCAGATCGGTGTGGGCGCCCAGTTCGGTGCGCAAGATGGCCCCCGCGAAGGGCAGGGGCTGCAGCAGGGCGGCGCCCAGCGCCAGCTCGGGCCAGATCGTGTCGCTCTGGCCGTCGTCCCAGAGGATCATGGTGGCGGGCACGTCCTTGAGGCTGGCGCCCAGTTCCAGGCGAGGCAGCAGGCGGTAGCGCAGTCCCAGGTCCAGCCCAAGGCCCTGGGCACTGTGGGTGGCCAGGTCACGCCAGATCAGCTTGAGGGTGGCGCCCGCATCCAGTCGGTCGCTGACCGGCCGGGCCAGGGCAAGCGCCAGAATCCAGTCGGCGGTGTCCACCCGGTCACTCACGATGGGGCGGCCGCCTTCTTCCAGAGTGGCCGCACCGTCCAGCGCAGAACTGAGGGGAATGTCCGACACACTGCTGCGGCTGATGAAGGCCGCTCCACGCAGACCGTGCCAGGACCCACTGCAGCCGATGAAATCCTGACTCAGCAACCCGCCGAACAGTTCGCTGTGCTGCAGGGCCAGCCGGGACTGCTCTTCCTGCTGCAGCAGGGCCGGATTCCACCAGGCGGCCGCGGGTCCACGGGCCAGCAGCAGACCCCGGTTGCCCCGGCCGATTTCGGCCACCCCGATCTCGGGACGCAGATTGTCCGCCTCGTAGCGCGGAGCGGCGAGGCCCAGACTGGGCAGGAGCAACACGGTCAGCAGGGTTCGGCGCATGCAGGGTCCGTTCGGGTTCAGGCCAGTTCCATCAGTGGCATGCCATCGCGATTGTGGACGCCGATGGTCTCGAGGAATTCAGGAATCATTGTACGGCGAAAACGCAGCCGTGTTTCCGCCAGGGGAATCTCGCCCACGGGCAGCTGCCCACCGGCCATGTGGGCGTGTCCGCCGGCGCTGCCCGCGTCGCCCACCATCTTGCGTGCCAGACGACCCGCGTGCTGCTGGACGGTACCGTTGCGCAGCGAGAACATCACCTTGTCGCGGTTCCAGCCCCAGCAGAGCACCCAGTCGATGCCTTCGAGGCGCATGAAGGTATCGGCCACCTCGGCGATCGAATCGCTGTGGGAGGTTTCGCCCAGGTCCACCACCAGCGCCTTCTCGTAGCGCGTGGCTCCCTCGGCGGCCACCTTCATCATCCGGAAATAGTCGGCGGGCACGCGGCTGTGCACGATCTGGTGCAGCTGGTCCCAGTCGATCTTGGTATGCAGGCTCAGATAGGCCTTGCGATCGGCCTTGGCCGCACCCAGTCCCATGTCGCTGGTCTCGGTGCGGATCGCGTAATACAGGGCCGTGGCCAGGGAGCTGTCGGCCCTCAGATTGCGGGCTCCCAGGTACTCCCAGGCGATGGTTGCGGTGGCGCCGTAGTTCTCGCGGATGTCAGTGAACACGGGCTGGTGGGGCCATTCGGTGCCCAGGATGTGGTGATCCACGATCCCGTAGCGCGCCCGGGGTGGCAAGGTGCAGGAATTGTTGCCCGAGCCGGGCTGGCTGTCCAGAAAGAGGAAGAAGTCAAATGGGCTCAGGTCCAGGTAATGCAGCGAGTGGATCTTGAAATCGATGCTGTTCAGCAGGGCCCGGTTCTCGCTGCGCGAGATCTCGCCACCCGACGCGGTCTTGACATCACGGTCGATCGATTTGAGCAACAGGGTGAAAGCTGCTGCGCTGGCCACGCTGTCCGGATCGGGATTGTCGTGGGTCACCAGCAGAACCTTGCGGCAGCTGGCCAGACAATCCTTGAGTTCCAGCCAGCGCTGCAAGGTATCCCGGATGCTCATGGAGGCCCTCCGCCCTTGGCCCCCCTCTTCCATGTCAGTCGATTCCGGGGGGAAACGGGGCGCAATATAGGGTTAAAGGCCGGGTGCCAACCCTCCGGCCGATTCCGGGAGCAGTCCCCTTCGCGGTGAGTCCGACCGCGCCATGCGGAGTCAGGGTTTCTCCACGGTCTGCAACCGCACCAGCTTCCACTGACTGCGCCCACGGGAATCCTGGAAGACCTGCAATTCCACGCGCCAGGCGGCATGGCCAGCCAGATCCTGGAATCGGCGCAGCTCGCCCTGGCTGGGCGCCTTGAGGGGGCGGTTCTTCTCCAGCAGGGCAGGTGCCGACAAGCGCAGACTGGCGGCCAGTTCGCGGCTGTATCCTCCACCGGGCAAGGCCAGCAGCCGCTCGAGCACCACTTCCCGCTTGGCCTTGCTCCAGGCCCCCGAGCGTGCAGCGGCCACGAAACGGCAGAGGCTTCGGTAGGGCGTTTCCGCGTCTTCCGCCTTGCCCAGGCTCCAGCCCGCCCCGTGGCGCAGGATCGGGCGGGTCTGCTCGAGATGCCAGCTGCCCTCGGCTTCCACGAAGGGCGCGCTGGATTCGCCGCTGGCCTGAAGCAACTGCTTGCCTTCGGAATCGAGGCGCAGGCGGTCGGGCAGGTCCTCGGACAGAATCTCCCGGCCACCGCCGGGGCGCACCTCCACCAGCCGGTTGCGGGCCGGCGAGGTGTTGTCCTCTTCCCAGACCAATGCACGGGAGTCGCTGAAGTCCAGCAGGCGGACCTGCCTGCCTGAGGCCAGCAATTCCGCCCGTCCGGAGGTCTTGCCCGCTCCCAGCCAGCAGAACCAGAGCCGGTCTTCACGTTCGAGAGTCACCAGCCAGCCATCCGCGAGGGGCAGCGCCTGCCCCTGCATTCCGGGCACCAACGCCAGCCGGGCCCGGTCGGCCACGGCCTCGCCCAATAGCTCCCGCGAGGTCTGCTCCAGATCAGCCAGCAGCACGGGCCGCTCGAGACGACGCAGTTCCTGGTCAATGCCCGGCAGGGGTGTGCGCGCGCAGCCGACGAACAGCAGCAGGGCGGCCAGCAGGCGGAATAGGGTTCTCGGTGTTCGTGCGTTCATGGGCCTGTCTTCCTGTGCGGGTTCTTCCGGTGGCAGTATCGGTCGCTGGCACAAGTTCGCCATCCACCAGCTGGTCCGGGAGTTCTTTCCCTCCATGGGGAATTGCATGCTGCACTCAGGAGGCGGGGCTTTCAGCCGGGCCCGAAGGAGCGCGATGGTTTGCATCCGATGATGGTTCTGGGCGTGAACGGGGCGCCCTGCAATGGGCGCCATGCAATGGGCGCCATGCAGTGGGCGCCTTGCTGGCCGTCCTGTACCACAGGGCAATCGGTCAGGTGGGACCGTGGAGCGGCGATGATGGCACAGAAAGGCAATCCCCCGACAGCCGGGACCGTCGGGGGATTCGTGCGTGAACGGAAAGGAGTCAGATCAGTTGGAGAGGGCCGTCACCTGGTAGATCCTGACCGGCACACCCGTCACACAACCGATGGTGACGAAGGGGTTTCCGGTGCTCAGCTCCAGCTCCCAGGCCTGATCCAGGCCGGTGCGCGAATACAGGTTGTAGTGGGTGGCTCCGGGTACCGTGTCCCAGGTCAGCTCCATGTTGCAGAGGCTGGAACTCTGGATTCGAATGGTGGGCGAGCCCAGCGAGCAGTCCACCCACTCGCGTTCGGCTTCATTGGTTTCGCGCTCTTCGCCGAACTCGTCGAAGAAGATGCCGCGAAGCTTGTCGTTGCCGATCACATCGCTGGTGTAAGTGAGCTGCATCTGGCCCAGGATGTTGGTGAACCCACTGACCGACACGCCCGTATTGGGGCCTTCGAAGACTTCGAGCGTCGCCGGATAGTTGACCAGGGGATTGCCACTGCCTCCCCGCAGCGTCACGGTGGCCGTGAAATCATCTCCCATGCACCCCGAGGAGAACACGGGAGTCACCTCGCCCCAGCCGCCCGTGTTGCAGGCCTGCCAGGTGTTGACAGCGGTGTTGGATACATCCGGATTGCCGCTGCTGTTCACGAAGGAAGCCTGGATCATGTCGGTGCCGATGACCGCACCCACATAGGTCAGGGCCAGCTCGCCATTGGCGTCGGTGGGGCCGCTGACCATCAGGCCGCTGTTGGGGCCGCTGATGATCTCGATCGTGGCGTCAAAGTCGGGCACCAGATTGCCTTCGCTGTCTTCCATCACCAAGGTCACCGTGTACGGCACACCCAGACAGCTGCTTGCCGTTGTGGGACTGAGCACGCCGATCTCCTGCTGAACGCACTGCTGCCAGTCGACGGTGGCAAAAGGTGTATACTCCACAAGGCCGTCGCCGTTGGTGAACGAGCCACGGAAGGTGTCCGTGCCGGAGGTGGTGCCGGTCAGGGTCATCGCGAACTGCCCATTGGCATCGCTGAGACCGGAGACGGTCTGGCCGACGTGGGGGCCACTGAGCACCAGGATACTGGCGCTGCGCCCGACCAGCGGAGTGCCACTGCCGTCCTGCAGGGTCAGGGTCACCGTGTACGGAGATTCAAGGCAGGTGGTGCCCACCAAGGGACTCAGCACGCCGTCCTCGGTGGACTGACAGTTCTGCCAGGTGGTCTCGGCAAAGTTCGAGTACTGCAGGACACCATTGGAATTGAGGAAGGACCCGGCGATCACATCGACGCCCGGAGTCGCACTGGCCCAGGTCAGTGAGAGCTGGCCCAGGGAATTGGTGGTGCCACTGTTCAGAAGCCCGACGTTGGGGCCCGAGGTGATCTCCAGGGTCGCATCCTGGTTGACCAGGGGGTTGCCGTTGGGGTCCTGAAGGGTCAGCGTGGCCGTGTGTGAGTCGCCCACGCAGAGGGCTGCGGTGGACGGGGTCAGCACGGCACCCTCACCCACCACGGCCGCGAAATCCAGCAACAGGGTCGCGGCAAAGATGTTGTCATCCGCGGAAGGGTTGAAAGTGTTCACGGTCATGCTGGTACTGCCGGCTCCGATGTAGCTGGCGATGTTGTACAGCTCGTCGTCGTAGGTGGTGAAATCCGAGTAGGAACAGGGGTCATTGAACATCGGGTCCAGCGGATTGCTGCGGCTGTCGCCCACTCCGCCCACGGTCATCAGGGCGCCGTTCTGGTTCTCGCCTTCGTCGTTGCCCCCGGCGCTCGAGGTGAGCCTCTGGCCGTTCACATCCACATAGCTGGTCTGGCAGGTTCCCCGGGCGTAGCCGTAGCTGATGCCCAGCCCGAACTCGACCACCGTGTTGGCATCGGGAAAGATGGGCTGGCCGAAGCCGATGGAAAAGACATCCCCACTGGTGGCCTGGGCACCGAATGCCAGCACGGCCGTGCGAGTCACGATCGTGACAGGGTCGTCAAAGATCACATACAGCGCGGTGCCGTCCACACTCTGGCTGTTGGGCTCGTATACACTCACGTTGAGAATGCCCGCACCGGCAGGATCGAGGACCGGAGCCAGGATCGAGGTCACATCGGCCAGATGATTCCACGACGCGATGCCGTTGGGAATCGAATGGCTCCAGTTGACCGGGGATCCGGCAAGCTGGATGCTGCCGCTGGGGATGGAATAGTTCAGAAAGCCCGTGCTGGCGGCAATCAGGTAGGCCACGCGCACGGTCGCACCCGGGCTGGGCTTCTCGACCTGAAGGAAGCCGTTGGTGGCCATCATGCCCAGACCGTCGGCGGACAGGGTGATGTTGCCCACTTCGGTGGTCACGAACTGGTTCAGTTCGCGGCTGGGAGGCACATACCCGCGCACTCCCATTCCGGGCTCGGCGAATGCGGATGCGGCCAGCAGGACGCAGGTGAGCGAAACCCAGGCAGTTTTCTTCATGGTGTCTCCCGACTGTGCATGGTTCAGGATCCTGACCGGTCCGGCCGCGGTCCCTATGCTCCATGTGATGATGATTGGTGTGGTTGATGTTGAAGCACCCACCATCCGGCACGAACCGTGCCACACGCCATGACAGGGATCCGGGCGTCCTCGCCCCAGTTCCAAAGCTGAAATGGACGTTCCCTGGACAATGTGATCCAGTTTCCGCCCTGTGCTCCGTTCAGCTTCGGGCGTCGGCAGACCAATACTGGGCAACAATCAGTCACCACGAACTTTTTCAGGCAGGAACTCGTGGATCACAAGGTCCAATCCGGTCTGCCGGGCGCCTGTTCCGGGCTGAATCGCGCTGGAAACCGGAATTCTGGCGGAGGCCGCGATCCATGCGCAGGATGCGTGTCCGGCGCATGAAGCGTACTCCCCGTCTGTCCGCCCCATGATCCGATGGCCCCGTCCGGGCATGGCCGGAGGGGATGTGCCTCGTGCGTCGGATGACTCTGTCCGTCGGGAGAGTTCCATTGTCCGACAGGAATCTCCGGAACAGGGACTGGTCGCCACAAGGATCCACGCGGCACCTGCTGCAAGGACTCCCCCGGGAGTTCTCCCATTCAGTCCCATCAGCCCCACGGCATTCTGGGTCCGGCAAGGCGATGGTTCCCGGCTGCGCGGGATGACGCATTCAGGTCCGGAGTTGCAGCTGCAGTGGGTTTCTGGGTGTCGGAGGGCGATCATGCCGAGGAAGAGCATGGGTCTGGCAGGAGATCCATGCCAGAAGGGGACGACCCATCGCTGCACAGCCCACCGCGGACCCGCCGCGGAATCCAGCAGGATCAGCGCCCACGCACCCAGGTTCCGGACCCGGGTCATCTGACGGATGGGGTCTGCCTCGTCACCGCAGGGCGGGCAAAGCACGACCTGCCCTCCAGCACACGCCTCCATCACACCTCACGCGTTCGCCACCCAAGCCCCGAATGGGGCATCACACATCATGGCCCGTGGGGAATCCACGGGCGGGAGGCGCGGATTGCCCTGACGGTGATGAAATGGGCATGTGTGCAAAGGGCGCCATGCAATGGGCGCCAAGCAATGGGCGCCTATTTCACGGGGATGACGGCAAAGGGGAAGATCCCTCAGGGCAGCACGCGGGCCGTCACGCGATAGAAGAGGGCACCGTCGGCCCACTGGGCGTTGCTGTGGGTCAACTGGGTCTGGGCGGTCTCGGCCCAGGGAATCCAACCCGGGCCCGCTCCGTAGGGGTCCGGTGAGAGGTAGACCGTGTAGCCATCCACGCTCAACGGGAATCCCGCCGTGTCGGTGGTGACGGGATCCCAGCTCAGCTCCACCGCGCCATTGGTGAATGCCACGATCCGCAGGTTGGTGACCGGGGCCGGAATGCCGGTGCCGCTCGCAAGTGGATAGAGCACGCTCTCGCTCAGTTCGATGCTGGCATTGCCATTGCCCGTGGGCAGCTGGTCCAGCAGGGCGCCCCCGTTGGCGGTGGCGTAGACCGCCAGCGCCAGGCGCACCGTCTCGGGCAGACTGGCGAACTGGGCACGCAGATCAATGACTCCTTCAAGCACGGCACCGGAGGCATTGGCCGCGCTGGCCGCGTCAAACCAGCCGCTCCAGCCGTTGTCCACTTCCTGGGCCAGAAAGGCTTCCAGCGAGGCGGTCTGCCCGGCCTTGGCCCAGGGCGCCGCCAGCAGATCCGCGCTGCCGTCGAAGAGCATCAGAAAGGCATCGCCACCCTGGACGGACGCGGGTTCAGTGGCCAGGTACAACTGTGGGTCCTGCCAGCCCACCCAGAGGTGGCGGCCGCCATCCTGGGCCACCAACTCGGCGCCCGGATCCAGCTGGCCATCCAGCTGCCAGCTCTGCACGGCGCCGCTGACCGGCAGATGCCAGTCCTGACCGCTGTTGCTGTCCCAGTTGCCCGCACCGTCGGTGAACACGAAATCCAGCTGGGAAATGCTGGAAGGCAGCGACACGGTTGCGGTAAAGGTGCCGGGCTCGGCACCCGCGCTCATCGCCAGGTCGGGGCTCACCACGGAACTCCAGCCGTCGAAGCCGTGATGCAAGTACACGGCTGACGTGTTCGCCGGCAGCGGGCCGAGCGCGGCATCGTAATGGATGGCAAGGCTCTGGCCGGCCTGGGGCTCTTCGGGCAGCCAGCTCACCCGGTCACCTCCTCCGCCTCCGCTGCCCTGGCCCGTGCCGATCCAGGTGTGCAGGATCGGACTTTTCTTCAGCAGGCCATTCGTGTCACGGGCTTCCACATAGTAGTCGATCAGCACACCGCCGCTGGCCACCAGCTCCTCTTCCTGCACATGAATGGAGTACTGGGTGGCGATCGCCAGCGGCAGCTCGAAGAAATCGATCTCGGGAGAATTGGTGACGTTGCCCACCGGGAAATCCCGCGCGGTCATGGGCAGGCTGCGCCAGCTGCCCACCTCGGCACCGCCGGCATACGTTTCGTTCTGGTCACTGCTGAGCGGATTCTGGCCATCCAGGTCAATGCGGTAGCGGAAATTCACCTCGCCCAGCCCGCTGACATCGTGCACGAAGGTCCAGACCCAGAAGTCGCGCGGGCTCTGGCGCTGCTGGTACCCCCAGAGCGGACCGAAATCGACCTCGCCCGGATTGTGCGGCAATTGCTGGGGCAACCAGATGGTGGGTGGGGTCTGCTCGCCCGTGCCGTCGCCCACCACGTTCAATGCATGGCCGATGGCCGCGTTGGCTGTGATGGTGGCCTTGACTTCCATGTCCAGCGCGGCCCCGTAATACATGAAGTCACTGGCGATGCCGGGCAGGAAATGGTGCCAGGCCCGCTCGGCCTCGGTGGTCCCCGGCAGCAGGGGGTTCATCACGCGGGCCGGATCCACTCCTCCGCTCATCTGTTCGGCGGTATCCACCCAGTTCTGGGCCGCGGTGATCACGGCCCAGTTGCGCTCGTCCTCGGCCCAGCCCGCCGCGATGTCGAACTGACCATCGGAGCCCACCAGCGGCCAGTTCCAGTTGATGTAGTCCGGGTCGCCGAAATCTCCGTCGGCGTTCACCCAGGCACCGTCTTCCACATGCACGACGTCGTTCAGGGCCACCGGATGGTCGGCCAGATACTGCTGGACCACCGTGGGTGTGTACCCGTGCGAGACCGCCTGGGCGGTGAATCCCGGCACGCTCTCATGGTAGTAGCTGTAACCGCCGCCGAAGGCGTTGTCGCCGTCGTGTGCCAGCGCGATCAGCATCGGCTGCGAGGGCTCGCTGGCCGCGGCGATCTGGTCGATGTCCTGGGTGCCGTAGGTCTGGTAGCCATCCAGCCAGCTCATCGCCATCTCCACGGGCACCACCACCAGGCGATGCTCCTGGCCGGTTTCCGGGTCCACACTGCGCGCCCAGTGGGGCCTGAAGGCGAATGGCACGGCGTTGGTGGGCGTGCAGCCGCGGCTGATGGTCCGGCTGAACCACTGGCTCTGGGGCGGATTCAACTGGTCGGCCTTGTTGGGCGGTGTACAATTCTCGCCGCCCGTGCCCAGAATCAGGGGGAAGTTGCTCACGGCACGCGAGAGGTGGCTGTTGCTGACGAAGCTCCACTGCACACCCTCCTCGGCCAGCACCTGGATCATCCGGGTGGAAAAGGCCATTTCGGGCGGAAAGAACCCCTGGGACAGTCCGGGCGTGCTGCCCCAGTCGCGCGTGTGCGCCAGTTTGCCCAGCCGGATCTCCATGCGCAGGGCGTTCTCGTCGATCAGCGGCGCCAGGCTGTGGTGGTAGGGAAAGATCACCAGATCCAGGCGGGGCAGGCCGCCGCTGGTGGTCCAGTTGCGCGCGATGCGGTTGTTCTGGGCCCACAAGGGCCCGTAGCCATAGCTGCTGTGACTGCCCAGACTGGCCACATTCTCGGCCAGCGAGCCGCTGTAACTGACCTGGGCTCCCGAGTCGGTGCCACTCATCAGCGCGATCGAATCCTTGATCCGGTACTGGTAGGCCGCCTGACGGTCGGCCAGGCTGAAGATCTGGGCCACATCGTTCTCGGGGTGCTGGGCGCCCGCGTTGCGACGCTGGATGCTCTCCCAGGCCACTTCGTAGGTCCCCGGCACCAGCGCGCTGGGCTGGGGCCAGTAGACGGGCTGATGCAGGTGCCACATGTAGGTGGTGTAGACCTGGGCGGACGCGCAGAGCGCACCGGCAAGCAAGGGCAGCAGGAAGCGGATCATGGGTGTCTCCTTTGAGGCGCAGGGCAGCGACGCGGGGCTGAAGCTAACAACCGGATGGCAGGAAGGCAGCCGGAATCGCGGCAGCTGATCATCCGGGACCTCGGATGCCCCCGGAATGAAACGACCCCGGGGAAAGACCCGGGGTCGCGAAACATCGGTACTGACGGACGGGCGCTAGCCAAGCTCGGCCTGGGTCTGGATGATGCGTCCCACCAACCCATAGGCCACCGCTTCCTCGGCATTCAGCCAATGGTCGCGGTCCATGTCCAGCATCACGGTTTCCAGCGGTTTGCCGGTCTGGCGCGCCACCACACGGGCGATGCGTTCGCGTGTGCGCAGGATTTCGCGGGCCTGGATCGCGATGTCGCTGGCCTGGCCGCCTCCACCGCCCGCGGGCTGGTGAATCATGAAGCGCGTGTTGGGCAGGCAGAGCCGGCGTTCCTTGGGAGGTGCCAGAAAGATGTGCGCGCCGGCGCTGGCGACCCAGCCCGTGCCCACGGTGGTCACGGGAGCGGGCACGAAACCAATGATGTCATGAATCGCATCGCCGGATTCCACATGACCGCCGGGCGAGGAGATCATCAAGGTGATGGGATCCGCGGAATCCTGGGAAAGCGCCAGGATCCGGCGGCAGATCGCGCGGGCCACCGAGTCGTTGATCTCCCCGAAAAGCAGCACGATACGCGACTTGAAGGAGAGTTGCTCCTCCTTCCGGTCGGCCTTCTCGCCCATGGTGGGTTTCTTCGCGTGGGCGAGACTGGACTGGAACTGCATGGGGGCTCTCCTTGATGGCTGGGGTCGTTGAGTCGTGAGTCAGGACGGTCGGGCGCGCGAGCAACCGGATCTCGTCAGTGAACAGCATCGGCAGGATGCGGGCGAGAATATGCCCCGTTCGAGGGGTCCGCGCAAGCCCGCGCGCTCCGAATCGGCAGCTTGAGCTCCGCTGCTCCGCATCTTCCGACTCGCGCAGGATGTCCGACCGGCTGCCGCATGACTCACTCAGGGGCGCAGATCAGCCGCAGCCACCTTTCTTCACCGCCGGGCCACTGCTCAGTTTCAGCTTGGGCACATAGCTGGCCTCGAGCGCCTCATGTCCCGCTTCGGAGGCCTCGCTGCGCGCACCCAGGGCCATGGGGAACAGTGATTCGAGGGGAGTTCCGGGCTCCAGCTCCAGACCCGGCATGACGTGCCCGAGCCAGGCCGGAATTCCGCCCTCAAGGATGTAGGCGTTGGGCACCTTGAGTGCCGCCAGATCCTTCCAGGCCTGGGTTGCCAGACGTTCGTCGCCGTCCACCAGGATCACCACCGTGTTGGCCGGGCTGCCTTCCAGATCACGCGCCAGCCGCTCCATGCTCGCGGGACTCCTCCGGTGCGAGCGCGCCAGATGGAAGATGTTGTACTGGGCTTCAGGGCGCAGGTCCACCAGATGGAGCCGGATCTGGTCGTCGCCCATGATGTGAGCCACTTCGGCGGCTTCGAGATACACCGCACGGCCCGTCAGCAGACTGTCCTTCGAGGCGGCGACCTGGTTCCAGCGATCCTCCAGGTCCGGTTGTCCCACGGCCACCACACCCAGCGCGACCAGCACCAGCGCCGCGGCGGCCATCCGCTGACCACGGGCGGCGCGCGCGGTGCGTGTCAGGCCCGCGGCCGCTTCGATCTTCTCGGCACCCCAGAACATGAACAGCGCCATGGCCACCACGGCCAGCACCACCAGGCCCGTGCTCAGTCCCAGCCATTCGGGCAGCATGAAACGTCCCATGCTCGAGGCATGCCAGAAGCCATCGATGTCGGCCACTGTCTCACCGAAGATGAAGATGCCTCCGAACACGCCGGCCAGAAAGAACATTCCGTCGACCTTGAAAGTGGCCACCGCCACCAGCGAGGTGCCCGGGCAGAAGCCACCGATCACGAAGCCGAAACCCATGATCAGACCGCCCACGATGCCCGGCCAGAGGAAGGTGGGGTTGACCCAGACCCGGCTGAAGTCCAGCAGGCCCAGACCGCTGGCCAGGAAGATCAGCACCATGGCCACCACGATCGCGGTGAACATCACCTTCAGCACGGTCAGTTCCTTGAAGTAGAACTGGGCCGCCAGCTTGTTGGTATCCCCGAAGCCACTCATCTCGAGCACGGCTCCAAAGCCCAGTCCGATCAGGATGTACACCAGATTGTTGATCGCCGATCCGAAGATCGACTCGAGAGGAAAGGGTGCCATGAGGCCTCCGGATGTCAGTTCCAGGCTTTGCGGAAGAACCAGGCCAGCAGATAGCCACCGGCGAACACGGCCAGCATGAAGGCCCAGCTGCCCACGCTGAGCACGGCTCCGCCACTGAGGGCCTGGCCCGAGGTGCAGCCCCTCGCGAAGCGGGCTCCGTAGCCCATCAGCACACCGCCCGCCAGGGCCAGCATCCAGCGTGTGCGCACGCCGATCCGCGGACCGCGGCGGGTTTCCCAGCGCAGACGGCGGTTGAGCCAGCCCGAGAGGAAACCGCCCAGCAGGGTACCCACCGTGATCCAGACGATGGAATTGTCCAGGGCGTTCTTCTCCCCCCCGGCCATGCTCAGCAGGTAGGGCGTGCGGTCCACATGGGCGGGCACGATCAGGTCCTGCACGAAGACCAGAATGCGGTTGAGGCCGCCCGATGCCCCCAGTCCTCCGCCCGTGATGTACACCGCGCCGAAGAGCACCAGGCCAAGCAGGGTGCCCCCCAGGTATGGATTCAGATAAGGACGTGGGCCGGTCCGGCCGCTGGTGGGAGCGCTCATCGTGCTGTCTCCGTCGGGTTGTGTGTCGGAATCCGTTCGTAGCCGCTGATCATCGCGCGCAGGTTGGCCGTGGGCGTGTGACCGGTGGTGGTCAGATAGATGTGCATGATCAGGAAGGACGCGAAGAACCAGGCTCCCAGAGAATGCGCGGGCACCAGCATCGGCAGTCCGCCCAGCCGGGCTTCCAGTCCGGGCCAGTGCTGGGCGCCCCAGATCAGCACGCCGCTGAGCACCTGGAAGGGCAGCAGCAGGTTCAATATGATCAGGTAGGCGATCTTCTGCAGCGGGTTCAGCTTCTGTCCGCGGGACTTCTCGAAGGGATGTGGCTCGCCCTTGAAGATGCCCTGCACGTAGAACAGCAGTTGCGTGATCGCCCCCGCGAAGAACCCGCGCGGTTCGGGCAGATACTGGCGCACACTGCCCCCGGCCACGTGGTAGAACAGCGAGAAGAAGGCGTTGACCAGCAGCACGAACCCCAGGATGTTGTGCACCTGCACGGCGCTCCGGAACCCGCTGAAGGCAAAGAGTTCGGGCGCATGGATCGTGAGTCCCGTGGCGATCAGTCCGATGATCGCCAGGGCCTGCAGCCAGTGCCAGAAGCGTTCGTAGCTCGTGTACATGTAGGTCTTGCCCCAGGGTCCGTGCTCGTGGGACAGGCGACGGCTCGCCAGGACACGCAGGGTGCCGTGGATCGTGATCAGCAGCAGCACGCCCAGCAGGGAAGCCAGCCCCACGATCTTGATCCAGGGCGCCTTGTCGTGGCCCAGGATGTACAGACGTCCCGATCGGGGTGCGGACCGGAAGGCCGCCGTGGTCCCGTGTGACACCAGCTCGCCTTCGGCGAAGATGCCCAGCTCATCCAGGCCCTCGGCGAAGTGAGGCCCATCGGCCCCGGGGCGCAGGCTGCCCAGGGTGGCCTCGCCGAAAACCCGCGACTCCCGGGCATGGCATTCCTGACAATCCTTGCGTGCATATGCCAGGCCGGTCACCCCGTGGCTCAGGGCCCAGGGGCGGATCTCGCCGCGGATCGTGGCCTGCGCGAAGCCATCCGCTTCCAGACGGGCGGACACGAGGCGGGTGACCGCGGCGTCTTCCAGCACGCATTCGCTGCTGTCCAGACCGCCATCATGGTTGGCGTCCAGCAGTTCCAGCAGACCCGGAAGCCATTGACCATCGGGGCGCAGAGCCCGGTCCAGGGCGGGCAGCGGCACGGGCCGTTCGCCCCCGGGCGACTGCCAGGTCCAGTACCAGCTGGTGACCAGATTGAACGGCGCCAGACGGCGACGTCCGTCCACGTCCTGGCGGGGCAGCAACACGGGAGTGCTGCCCGTGATCAGAGTGCCCAGCGAGCGTGGGTCGCCCTCGGCCCCGCGGTACTCCAACCGGGGGCTGTGATCCGTGCCGGGCAGGGTCCAGTCCACGGCTTCCAGCGAGGCGGTGGGTGCCCGGGGGATGTGGCAGGCTTCGCAACTGAGCGCGTTGAAGTGGGTCAGCTTGAAAGGCAGCCAGTCGTGCACGGCTTCGGCATCGTGGCAGGATTCGCAGCGACGCATGGAATTGTCCTGGGCGCTGGCACCACCGAAGGCGCTGGCGTGTCCGCGGGCGAACTGGTGCGACGGCGCACGCAGATACTCGCCCATGTCCAGGCGCCGGGCCTCGAATCGCAGATGCGCGGGCCGGGTCTCGCCGCTTTCGGCGAAGTACACCGGGTTGTTCAGCGAATGATGACAATCCACGCACTCCAGCGCTCGCTCAGCGTGAATGTCCCACGCCCGGCGCTGGGTGTCCTTGTCCTTGAGGTTCAGGCCACTGGCCAGCAGTTTCTGGGGCGAGAAGATCTCGCCGCTGAACAGGGTCTGGCGCAGGGCGGGGTCACGATAGTCGGTGAAGACGGGAGTCGCCAGATCGCTGCCTGCCAACCCGTGACACAGGCCGCAGTTTTCGGTGGACGGGTCCTGGATCGGCAGGCGCGCCATCACCACGCGCCCGTCGGCGGCAAAGGCACTGGCGTTCCAGGCCCAGCTGCCATCGGGGCGACTCGTTGCCAGGCCCGTGCCGGCCAATGTCGCCGTGGGGGCCCAGACACCCAGTCCCTGCTGGATGCTGCGAATCCGCGCCGCATTGTCCGGATCGGGCAGGTGACACAGAAAGCAGTTCATCTCGCCACTGCCTGCAGCCAACAGGCTGGCCGGGCCACCCCCCACGTGACGCGCTCCGGAACTGCGCACCCAGAATTCCAGCGAAGCAGGCCCCGCGGGATCCGCGTCGCGCAGCCCTCCATCATACAGCAGGGGGTAGGGCAGCCCCGGGCCGGCCGTGCTCATCTCGCCGAACCCGGCACTCACGTGGTAACTGTGCCCGGCGATCACGCCCGTATCGTGGCACTCGCCACAGCTGACCATGGTGGACAGCGGCTGGCCGCTCTGCAGCACGTTGCGCCCCTGGGCATCCTTGAGCAAGATCGGCGGATGCAGACTGTCGCGACGGGCGGCCGTCACGTTCTGGCTCACCAGCGACAGGCTGAGGGCCACCAGCAGCACGCGTGGCATGGTGTTCATTTCTGCCCCCTTTCCGAGCGTGCCGGTCGGCTGCCGTAATGGATTGGATCCCCGGCATAGCCCAGCGCGATCCAGTCCAGCCGTCCCTGACCGTGTTCCGCGTGGCACTCGACACACTGCAGGGCCTTCTCCCGGGACGCCACCATGTGGGTGGTGGGCCAGTACATGCGCGTATTGGCGAAGCCGAAGTGTCCGCTGTAGGGCTGATTGACCGCCTGCATGCCCAGACGCGCGGCCTGGTCCCAGTCGAATTCCGTCCAGTACCCGCCCTCGCCGTAGGTCTTGGGCTGAATCAGGGTGTTGTATTCCGTGTCATAGATCTGCTTGGCCAGATGCACCTTGAAGGGCCAGATCCGGGCGCTGGGGTCCTCGATGCTGCCCAGCGGACGTGACACATCCGTGGTGTCGGTGGGGTCCATGGTGTCGCCCAGCACGTAGTGATCGCCCTTGCCGTTGTACCAGGCATATTGCGGGCGCAGGTGGCGCTCGTAGACGAAACTGCCCTTGATCTTGAGGTATTCATGGGGGTTCTGGGGCAGGTCCTGCCCCGCGGTGGACCAGTCCCAATTGGTCTTGGTGGCGGTCTTGAGCGCCTCGTAGGGAATGTGGCAGGTCTGGCAGGCCACCGTTGGCAGATGAGCCGTGATCCGCTGGTCCTTGTGCAGGCCCGTGTCATGGCAATCTGTGCAGGCCACCTGGTTGGCACCATCCACGCTCACCGAGATCGCGCGGCCCCCGATTTCGTGGTCCTTCGTCCGGTGACAGTCCACACACTGGAAGTCATGGCTGCCCATGTGCACGTCCAGTGACTCATCGGGATAGTAGAGGCTCTCGTCCAGATCACCGTGTTTCACCGCGTTGCCGCCGCCCCCTCTGAAATGGCAACTCCCGCAGGTGGTGCGCGAGGGCCGGGTCACGCTGCGTGCGGCCGCCAGCAGGTCCACACCCTCGGCGGGCAGCCCGCCCTTGCCCTTGGCGTACTGGCCGCTGCCGTCGTGACAGGCCAGGCAGTCCACGTGATCCTGGGCCGTGAAGTCAAAGGTCTGGTCCACCCAGCCGTAGCCGGCGTGGCATGTGGTGCAGGCGGGCCAGTTGCCCGTGATGCCGATGCAGAAATTGTTGAGGGCATTCTTCTTGCCCAGCACCACAGGTTCGCTGCGCCCCGGCAAGAGCGAGGGCGGACTCTCCCAGGTCCAGTGGGCCGTGTGCATCACCTGGTTGGCCGCATCCGGGTGGCAGACCAGACAGGCTTCGGTCACCGCCGGTCCGTCGGCAAAACTGCCCGAGAGCAGATCGCGGTGATCGGTATGGGTGGCCACGGTGGGCATCTGGCGCCAGGGGTCATCCCGATCGACGTGTGCCGCGGGAAAGAAGAGCCAGAGTGGAACCAGAATCGCGGTCAGAACCGCAAGGATCTGAACCAGATAGGAGCGTCGCCAATGAAGCATGAGTCAATCCCGGCCTTCGCGCGCGTTTCCGGTTGACCTTCGACCGGAACTGCCTGATACAAGGCGCCGCGAGCACGGGCATCAAATAACCGATTAGTCATATGGTATTCTTGATCCAGATCAGGAAAGAGGGGCGGGCGGGAGGAATTGTCAAGAAATTCTGCAGGATCTCCCATCTCCTGCGCGGAGCGCACGAGGACCGGGCATGCTGACGCAGCTGAGGGCTGCCAGCTCAGCCCGGGCTGCTCAGGCCGTGCGCTCCACTTCCGCCTGAAGATGGTCCAGCCCGGTGGTCAGGGCCTTCTCCAGAACCGAGCGCAGGGTGCCCGGCAGCAGCCAGGCCAGAGGGCCGGTGAAGACTTCTTCGGTGATCACGCGGGTGCCCGTTCCTTCGGCCACGAATTCCCAGCTGTGGTGGGCCCTGATTCCGAAGGCCTGCCCGCTCCAGGCGATGCGCGCGGGAGCCGTGACCTCGCTCAGCACCGAATGGATCTGCATGCCGCCTCCATTCCAGTCGAAGGCTGAACCTGCCTGCAGCGGACCATGCAGAATCAGTGACCGCACATCGGGATTCCAGCGGGACCAGTTGGCCAGATCGGACTGCACGGCCCAGACCCTTTCCGGCGAGGCGGCCAGCAGGCGCTCGACACGTGCCGCCACGGGAGCCGAACGGTCGCGGAACAGGACCCAGCCCAGGAAGCCCACACAGGCCAGTACGAGGGCGCTCGACAAGAACAGAAACATGGTCTCTCCGGGGTTGGCGGCCAGACACCGCAGATCAGAGTGACGGCAACTCGTTGGCCAGAGGAAAATCCAGCCCGTTGACCGGCTGGCCCAGCAGACGGCAGAGCGCCGTGCATTGCCCCTGATGCTGGTACAGATGAGTCACGAGACGTCCGATGATCCGGGCCGGCACCAGCGAGCGCTCCTGGTTGGGCCAGCAGAGCAGCGTTCTGGGCGTGTTCAGTTCCTGCTCGCTGGCCCGGTTCAGGTAGTCCAGCGTGCGCCCGGCCACCTGCTGGCGGTAGGCATCGAGTTCGGGAATGCTGGCCAGAGGCGGCTCTTCACCGTTGACATCCATGCGGCCATGGATCACGCCCACCCAGTATTCTTCCGCGGAAATGCAGTGCTGGAACTGCTCGCGCAGACTGGAGACCCCGAATCCCGCGAATTCCCGCGCCAGTTCTTCCTGGCTGAACCGGCTGCAATGCGCGTACAGTGCCTGCAGACTCCAATGGGCGCGCGTGTGCAGGTCGATCAGGGCGGCGGATGTGTACATGGGATCTCCTGTGTTCGAACTCGGTCCTCAAGACTCCCGGGGGCCCCGGCCGATTGCCGTGGCGGGACTCCCGCGCGCCGCATGTGTGCCGACCGGAGCGGCCCACTCCCGACTAGGGCCTGTTCACACGGCACCATTTGCCGCGTTGCATGGCGAATTCCGGACAGTTCAGGAGGTTCGTGATTGGAAGTATGCGCCGGAAATCGCCACGCAATCCTGCGGACCGGGCCCACCCGTGCCCAGGCCCGCGTTGCCCTTCACTTATGTAGCGCTGCTACACCGCGTTCAGGGCGCCTTGGCCTGAACCCGGGTGATCTCCGGCGCGACAACTGCCGCAGTGTGAACAGGCCCTAGACGCCGAACTGCCGCAGATGATGGTCGTTGTGCCGCCAGGCGAGACGCGCCCACTGGGCTCCGGACAGCACGCCGAAGAAGGGATGAACGGCCCAGTCCGTCCAGTCACGCGACTGTAGGAAGCGATTCATCAGCTGCTTGAGAGTGGCCAGATCGGACGCCCAGCGATCGGGTTGGGTCCGCAGCATTTCCCGGGCCGTGGGCGTGCCTCTGGGCCAGGGCAGAAAGACCCGGATCGCGTGACGCACGAGCATTGGCGGCCCCTTCAGCACTTCCGCGTCCCGCGGTCCGGAAAATGCGAAGTCCAGCTGGTCGACCAGGTGGCAGATCATCCGGTCGGCAGTGAAGGATCCCCAGCGGGGCGCGGTTGTGGCTGACAATCCTGCCAGCCGCTGCGAGAGGGCGTGCACATCCGCTTCATCGAACAGGCTTTTCATCACGCTTCCTCGAGCTGGATTGGCTGCAGGGCTGCTCCCGCGACCTGGAGATTCCTCGCCTTTCGGGTGCACCGGACGGCGCTTTACGCGGACACGGCATGCGGCTCTCGCCGCACCCAGTCGTCAGGATCAGGTCTGATTGTGTTGCCACGCGAAAACCGGCGGACTGCCGGCACGATCGTCTTCAAGTATACGAACAACCCGTACGCAAGATCAAAGGAAGAATTGCCTGAGTGCTGAGTCGTCAGGGCATGCGGGAGTACTCCCGGCCATCCGGTCAGCGGGCCATCGGCTCCGCATGCCAGCGGTTCAGCGGCCGCCAGTCAGTGTATACGCCACACCGACTCCAATGCTGGTATGGGTACCGCTGTCCCGGAAGCCCTTGACCATGGAAATCTCGGGGCGCACGGTGAACTGTTTTCCCGGCGTCCAGACCCCGCCTCCCAGACCGACCGAGTAGAGCGGGTCCGTATCCGTGTCGAAGAAAAAGAGCAGTTTCGCGAAGCCGGTCAATTCGAGGCTCGAGGTCAATGGCAGACTGAAGATTCCCGTGGGGTGAATCTGCCAGGACTTTTCCTCGCGGACGGCTTTTCCGAAGAACATGCCCACGGGCAGGTCGAAGGCAAAGCGGCCATCGGGCTTGCCGAACTTGGGGCCCAGGCCGATGTAGCTCCAGGCATCCATGCCGTCCGGGGCAAGTTTCTCGAAGCGCAACCGGAAATTGATGCTTTCGCTGAGGCCGTGGGCGACCTGCACTCCGTACTCCGCTCCCTTGAGATCACTGAGTCCGTCCATCTTGAAGGTTTCGGCCTGATAATAGGGCACGAACTCGGTCTCCCCGGTGGCCAGCAGCCTGGCCGATTGGTAACTGCCGTGCGTGTAGAAGCATCCGCTCAAAAGTGACAGGCCCAGCACCGGAACAAGAATCAAGCGTCCATGCATCGAGAGACTCCCTTCTTCTGTGAGCTTGCGACGTGGCACTCTGGCCGGAGCCTGAGGCTGGCTCGCGGAACCATTGTCGGATGTCAGCCGCCTTGACGATCGGTCGCCTCGAGACGCAGCATGTGATCGCGAACGAACGGCACCCCGCCAGAATGGCATGCTCCATCGTCAGCCACATTGCGTTTGGTCAAGCGATACGGATGCTTGCACCTTGAAGATCGAGCACGGAGACGCTTGCCGGGCTCTCGGCTCAGGTGGGTCGTGACGCAGCGTCAGCCGAGTTCGCGCTGCACGCGCTCCAGTTCCGCGATGCAGTCCCGGAGATGGGTCATGACGGGGTCCTCCGGGGAGTCGGACTCGACGGACTCATGGATCTGCTGCAAGCCCTGGATCAGATCGGCCAGCGACGTATCGGGAAGTCGCTCTTCCAGGTCTTCCAGCCGGGCCATCAGGTCCGACAGGAAACGCCAGCGCTCAGGATCTCCCTCATGGTCGGCGCGCTCGTCGGCGAGATACTCGAGCAGCAAGCCGAAAAGGCCCTCGGGATCCGACCAGGCGATGAAGGTCACGGGTGGGTTCCTCGTCGTTCCGGTGAATGCATACGCTCAGGAGTGTGGCCATTGACACGTCCCGTGGCTCCCGGATCGGGCCAGGGATCAGGGCGGACCTGTCGCGCAGGACAGGTCCGCACGCAGTCATCAGCTGTTGGCAAGCACGATGCGGTACTTGGTCTTGCCCGAGCGCAGACGATCGAAGGCCACGTTGATCTGGCTCATGGGATAGCTCTCGACCTGGGCTTTGATGCCGTGCCGGGCGGCAAAGTCCAGCATCGTTTCCATGGTGGTCGGGCTGCCCACCGGCGAGGACGAAATGGAGCGCTGGCCCATCATCAGGGAAAACACTCCCACATCCAGCGGCTCGAGGGTGGCACCCACGAAGTGCATGCGCCCCTTGGGTTTGAGGGTGTTGATGTACAGGCCCCAGTCCAGCTTCACGTTGACCGTGGACAGAATGAAGTCAAAACTCCAGGCCGCGGCGGCGATTTCCTCCGGGTCACGCGAATTCAGGGTTCGGTGGGCGCCCAGTTCCAGGGCTTCCGTGCGCTTGGAGTCGCTGGAGGTGAAGGCGGTGACCTCGCAGCCCCAGGCCCTGAGGAACTGCACGGCCAGATGCCCCAGTCCGCCCACGCCGATCACGGCAACCTTGTCGGTCGACTTGATTCCGAACTGCACGATGGGGTTGAATACGGTGATGCCACCGCAGAACAGCGGGCCAGCCGAGGCCGGGTCGATTCCCGCCGGAATCGGAATGATGCTGGCAGCCCGGGCACGCACTCGGTCGGCAAATCCACCGTGGCGGGCGACAATGGTGGACTCGGCCGAGGCGCAGAGATTCTGGTCGCCCGAGTTGCAGGCATGGCAATGGCCACAGTAGCCACTGTGCCAGCCCAGTCCCACGGTCATGCCCAGCTCCAGGTGCGTGACATCACGGCCCCTGGCCGCGATCCTGCCCACCACTTCGTGGCCCGCCACCAGCGGAAACTGCGTCATGCCCCATTCATTGTTGGCCATGCTCAGGTCGCTGTGGCAGATGCCGCAGTACAGCACCTCCAGTTCGACCTCGTCGGGCCCCAGCTCGCCAACCTCGTAGCTGAAAGGTTCGAACTTGCCGCCAGCCTCGTGAACGGCATGGGCATGGATCGTGCGGGATTGACTCATCGGGCTGATTCTCCTTCAGATGGCATTCAGACTGATTGACAACGGGTGTGTGTGCAACGCGAACGCTGAATGTAGCGATTGACCGTGCGTCCGGTGACCTGCCCGTCGGGGCTGGTCCGCATGCCCTGTTCACCCGGGCAGGGCCGTCAGCGCAGCAGGACGGCCTTGCGGACCAGGACCTCGCCGCCCGCCTCCAGGCGAAGCAGGTAGAGCCCGCTGGCCACCGGGGCGTTGGACTCGTTGAGGCCTTCCCAGAGCACGCTGTATTCGCCGGCGGCCCGGTTCTCGTCCAGCAGGGTGCGCACCAGCTGTCCGGCGGCGTTGTAGACGGCCAGTCGAACCTGACCCGCCACGGGCAGTTCGAACTGGACCGTGGTCGAGGGATTGAATGGATTGGGTACCACCGGCCAGAGGGCCAGGCTGCGTGCCCGCGTCTGGACCGCGGGTTCCCGCACGGCCGTGATCCCCGTGTTCTCCCACCAGATCAGCTGGTCGTCGCCATCGGAAATCGTGATCAGATCGATGTCCCCATCCCCGTCGAGATCCCCCGATCTGAGCAGGGTATAGCCATCGCCGGCAGCGGGAGCAAAGGTCTGGGGACCGAAGTCGGCCTCGAGCTCCGCGAGACGGTTGAGTTGCCAGACCAGCTGGTCACCGTTGCGGCTCACGACGGCCACATCCGGGTCTCCGTCTCCATCCAGGTCCGCGGCCACCAGATCCCGCGGGTCCTGGCTGAGCGCGCCGATCTCCTGGGCCGGGCCGAAGTGCAGGCTGTCGGAGGTCGAAAGGTTCTCGTGCCACACCAATCCACTGAAACTCTCGACCACCAGTGGGTCCAGGTCCCCGTCACCGTCCAGATCGGCCACCGCCAGCGCGACCGAAGATGTGGCATTGATGCTGCGCTGGGTGTGAATTCGCCAGCCATCGTTCTCGAGGGCGAAGACGCCCTGGCTGGCGGCCAGCAGCATGTCGTCGACACCATCGTTGTCCATGTCGGCGCTCAGCGCGGAGTTTGCGTAGACAGTGGGCAACCAGCCATACCCTGTGTAATTCCCGCAGTTTCCGTCCAGCCAGTTGAGTCTGTTGTCCACATATGAACCGTAAAGCACATCCAGGTCTCCGTCGTGGTTGCAGTCCTTGATCTGCCTGACACGCAAGGCTCCCGTGATGTTTTCGGCGCTGAAGTTCTGGTCACCGTCGTTGCGATGGAGCTCGCTGGATGTGCTGCCGTTGTTGTCCACCCAGAGGTCCATGTCTCCATCCCCGTCCTCATCCAGAAGGTGCACGGCCACCGGTGTGTCCGTGGCTGTCAGAAAGTGGGAGTCGAAGGAGCCGCTTCCGTCGTTCTCGTGCCAGAGCAGTTCGGTCCAGCTGCAGGTCGCCAGATCCAGATCCCCGTCCCCATCGATGTCGGCCAGATCCAGGCCCACCAGGTTCCCGTCATGGGTGTGGATCGGATGGGGTTCGAACGCGGGGTTGACCGCCGGCGCGCTGGCTACCGTGAACTGGAAGCCCTGTGTCACGCCCAGATTGTGTCCACTGGTCGAGAGCAGGCGGTCGTTCACGGAGACCTCGATCCGTTCGCCAGCCAGGAAGGGCTGATCGGGCGTGAAGATCAACCGGTCACTCCCGTCCAGCGAAAAACTGCCGGGCACTTCCCCGCGCCAGGGACTGCGCACGAAGACCGCTTCGGCGCCCACGGTGGCCGCGTCCAGGGCCTGGTCGAACTGCAGCGCGATGCCCGCATCGGGCGCGACACTCGCGGCACCGTTGGCCGGCAGGGTCTCCAGCAGCTGGATCACCGGATTGTTCTCGTACCAGGCCAGCGCATACAGACCGATGACCAGGATGTCCGTGTCCCCGTCCTGATCCAGATCGGCGTGGCTCAGTCCGTTGGCATAGGAGTTTCCGTTGCGTCCCAGACCTCCACCGAAGACCTCTCCCGTGAAGTTCTGCGCGCCGTCGTTGATGAACTGCGCCCCGCCGCCCAGGATGTCCATGTCCTGGTCGCCGTCCAGGTCCGCGATATCCACCGTATACAGGCGTCCCACGCCATCCCAGTCAATGTTGTGGTAGCTGAAACTCTCGGCGCCGTCGTTCTCGTACCAGCCGATGTGTCGGGTGGGCGAGTTCTCCACGCTCACGATCACGATGTCCACATCGCCGTCGTCATCCAGGTCGCCGCTGGCCAGCCGGCCGCGGTCGGGCGCATTCTCGATCAGGTGTTCCGTGAAATTCTGACTGCCGTCGTTTTCGTACCACACCACATTGTAGTCGTCCCGGTGAAAGGCCAGAATGTCCATCGCGGCGTCGCCGTTGATGTCGCAGAGCGTGAACCAGGAGTCGCTTCCGCCCCCGAAGCTCGTGGGGATGCTGACGGGCGCCGCGAAGTTTCCCGCGCCATCGTTGGCCCACCAGAGCAGTCGGTTGGGCAGGAGGACGGCCGCCAGCACATCGGCATCCCCGTCGCTGTCCAGATCGCCGCCAACGATCGTCCAGGGGTCCTCGACACTGATCAGGTGTTCCGTGTACGGTGGACTGCCTTCATTCTCGAACCAGTTGAGTTCCGTGTCGAAGGCTCCCGTGGCTCCAAAATTGTCGTAGTCGCCATCACCGTCGATGTCGAAGACCGAACACAGCCGGAAGTTGCCGCCGGTGTCGAAGGAACAGAAGACCCCATCCCCCAGATTCTCAGTCACGATCAGCCGCTCCGGGACGCCTTCGTGCGCGTTGACCAGATCCAGATCCCGGTCGTGATCATAATCCAGCGCCCGGATCTCGCGCCCCTGGGTACTGGTGCCGCTGATCACGCGCTGGGAGAACACACTGCCCTCCGGGGGAGCGACAGCGGCCACCACGAAGGAGTAACTGTGGCCCCGTTCAAGATGGTCCCCGTTGATGCCGCGCAGTCCCATGGTGATCGTGAACGACACCGTCTCGCCGGGGCGGTAGAGCGGGTCCGGAGTGAATACGGCTTCCTGGTTGGCTGTCGCGCTCAAGGTGCCATCCAGCGGGCCACTCTGGCTGCCCGTGACGATGAACGTGGCCGGGCTCAGAAATGCTTCATCGAGCGGCTGGTCGAACATGATCCGGATCGGCTCCGCAGGAGCCACATGGTTCGCGAAGGGTGCCGGAAAGACACTGTCGATGTTCAGGTACTGTGCCGATGCGGTGCTTGCCGCCAGCACTGCCCAAAGCAGGGCGCCCACGACCCTCTGTGTATTCATGTCTTGCCACCTGGATGAATTGTCATGACTGCTTGTGTGTTGACTGCCGTGGGGAGGGGTGCGGCCCTTTCAATCTGCACTTGCAGAAGCGCTTGGGCAAGCAATACTCCCCATCAGGGGAGAAATCGTGTCGATCGGCTGGAAGGGTATGACGGCGATGGTGGGCACTCTGCCAGTGCGTGAACGAAGCTGCCATCGTTCCACAAGGGTGGTGAAGACAGATGTGTCCATGAATCACTCAAGCCCGGACGCCAACCCGGGCGCGGGGCTTTCATGGGGATTCGACTGGTCGCGGAGCCCAGCCTATTTCACATCGATCACGAAGGTGCCATCCCAGTCCGCGGGGACTCCGACGCTCAGAAAGCGTTCGCAGCGTTCCAGATAGAGCTGGGCGGGGCGGTCGCCGGGCAGCTGGTCCAGGTAGCGCCTGAAGAGCACGATGGCCTTCTCGAACTCGCTGACCTGATACAGGGCGATGGCCTGCTCGAACTCGGTCTTCAGCTTGATCTTCAGGGACTTGATCGGTTCCGGATCACCGCTGAAGATCTCGTGGATCGTGGTGGGCTCCTGGCGTCCCTTGACCTTGACCTTGTCGATCAGCCGGATCGGCAGCTTGCCCGGGTTCTCGATCCCGCGCATGATGGAATCGGTGATCAGGATCTCGATGCCATAGTATTTCGTGAGACTCTCGATGCGCGCCGACAGGTTCACGGCGTCGCTGATCACGGTGCCGTCCATGCGGTTGCGCTCGCCGATGGTGCCCAGCCTCAGCAGGCCCTTGTGCACACCGATGCCGATACGCAGAGCGTCTGTCCCGGGGCCGCTTCGGGACGGATCACGATTGTACTGGTCCAGGGTGGCCTGCATCTCGATCGCAGCCCGCACCGCGTCGTTGGCGTCGTCGAAGAGGGCCATCATGCCGTCGCCGAAGTACTTGTCAATGAAGCCTTTGTTCTTGCGCACCACGGGGCCCATGGCACCGAAGTAGGAATTGACGAAGGCGAAGTTCTCCTCGGGCGTCATGTGCTCGGACAGCTGGGTGAAATTGCGGATGTCGGAGAACAGCACGGTCATCTGTTTCTGCACGCTGTCACTCAGCTGCACGTCCACGATGGTCTGTTTCTTCAGGTACCCCAGGAATTCGTGGGGCACGAAACGCCCATAGGCAGCGTTGGTATTCGACAGCAGCGCGATCGAGGCCCGCAGCGCGTTGATCACCAGAAACAGGATTCCCAGCCCGACGATGGTGATCACGAGCATCACGGCCACCGTGACGCCCCATTCGGACCAGGCCGCCTGATGCGTGGCTCCCACGGGGAAAATGACCTCGCGGACACCGCGCACGTCCCCGACCTTCCAGTCGTGTTTCGTGCTCTGGGGATGGCTGTTGTGGCAGTCGACGCAGCTCTGCTCCATCACCAGCGCCTTGCCGTAGCGCATGGACTTGCGGCCATTGACCGTCTCGAAGCGAATGAAGGGCTGTGTCTTGTCCTCCGCGAAACGCAGGGTCGCCAGCGCCAGGCTTTCGAACTCATCCCGGGGACCGCCGTCGGTCCGGTAGGCGAAGGGATAGTCGCTGTAGAGGCGATTGGTGATGCCCAGCTCAGGGTTGGTCATGGCTTCCGCCAGCTCGATGCTGAAGGTTGCCGGGAAGGGAATCGCGCCCTCGTGGTTGCGATAGTCATTGATGGGTTTGATGCCCAGGTCGCGCAGGCGTGCGACAACCTCGGAAGAATACATGGAATGCACCTTCTCCAGCGACTGGACATAGGTCTCCACGTACTTCAGGGTCAGCTTCTTGTTGATGCGATCGGACAGGTAGAGCATGTTCCCGAAGATCAGCAGCATGCCAAGCGCGAACAACACGCCCGTGGAGGCGATCGGGGATCCATGCAGGATCTTCAACAGTCTGGCGAACAACAGGGCCTCCTTCCAGGCACTCTCGGCACGTTGCTGTCCGATCACATCCCACGCACTCCGAGGTGATGAGGATCCCGCATTCCTTCGGCCCATGAACAGGCGAGCGAGGTCACTCGACGTCCATGGTCGCTTGCAGGCAGAAACTGATGTGATCTGTGTGATGTTCGGATGTCCGGAACGCCGCCCGTGCGCGCCGACGTGGCCAATCTTCCGCTGCGCAGTACGCATCACAGTGGGCGGGGGAATGACCACGGAGCCTGAGGGCACGGGGGAGCCAGCACATCGGACCACCCATCCTGCCAATTCTGTTCTATTCGTGCAAGCGAAAAGCCCTTGAAGGCCAGCATGACGGATCATCGCGGCAGAACCCTGCCGATCGGGTCGGCCGTTCCGTAAGTCCGAAACCAGGCGCACGTGGTCATGGCAGAGGCTGACGCCCCATTCCGCGACGACCCGGAGGGTACTGCCGTGAAGGCGGCTTTCCTGACGCCCGCGGACTGGTCCGCAGATCCTTCAGTTTCATGCGGACGCGGGTCGTCGTCAGGTCACTGTTCGTGCAGGGCAGATTCAACGTGTCCCGAATGTCCAGCGACCCGCAACCGTGGACGACCTTGGGCACAAGGCACCTGCGTTCGGGTTCCTCGGAGGCAATCAGCGGGTCCTTCGGGCGACCAAGGACCATCCTCGGGTCATTGAGATCCAGCAACACCGCGCTGAAGCTGTCTTGTTCTGCGGGATTGCCGCTCAGCCGACCAGACACGGACCCGGGTGCCTCGCGGCGATTTCTGGCCGCCCTGACGGGTCAGACTGACTGTGGGGGCGCCGGGTGGCCGGCCCGGGACTATGCATGGGTGCCAAGAAGAAAGGTGTAGAGTCACCACGGCCTTGCGACGATCGACGTGCCCACCCGGCATCTCATGCGGGACGGCAGCAAGACCTTGAGGGTCCGGGTCGGTTGTCACGGGAGATGCTAGAACAGGTAACCGAGGAAATCCACCAGGCCTTCAGGCCATTCCTTGTGGCCTGTTCGCTTGATCATCAGCTCTCCCCCGAGCGGCTCAACGGCCATTCCCAGACTGCGGAACTCATCGATGCGAAGCCAGGCGCACGTCGCATGCACGCTCACGAACCCGTGGGACCGGTACAGTCGCTGGTCGTCGGCCAGCAGGATCACATAGTCGATTCCGCAGGCGCTGGCCCGTTCCAGACAGCGTACCAGCAATGAGCTGCCGATGCCACGGGAGCGGGCCGTGTCCCTGACACACACATCGATCACGCCGAAGATCGTCAGTGCGTTCCCGCCCACACTGATCACGCGATGGTCGATGCCCAGCTGGCCCACCAGCGTATCGCCGTCATGGGCGATCAGCCGGGCGTGCGGTAACTGCTTGTAATACGATCGTTGCTTCTGGTGATCAGGAAATGAGGCGTTTCGCAGGTCGGCAAGCTGCGCATGCTGTCGGGCAGTGATCTCGCACTCACGAATCTCGGTGATGCTGGTCATGGGAACCGAATGCCTCCAGGTATCCATCGTCACGTATACGGATGCACAATGCCTCAATGGGTGCGGAGCGCCGTGAAACAGAACTGGATGATGGCGAAGAAGAACCTTCCCTGCGCGCCAAGCTCGTGCTGCTCCTCGGCCCAGGCCGCGACATCGGACTGATCGATGTCGTCGCGCCCCGCGAGATAGTGCTCGACTCGCTGCAGCACATTTCCGCCGTAGGTCTCGAAGTCAAGTTCGGTCGTCACGAAGGCGTGCCCCTCGGCGCGGATCTCCCCGAACCCCGTGGCGCGCAGTGCGGGTGCCAGGCTGCTCGGCAGCGAGGGATGCGCAAGATGGAGGTCCCAGGCACGACACATCCGCTGCATGCGCTCAGGATCGGTGGAGTACCAGGACAGGGTGGACCAGTCCACGTCCCAGATCAGCACCCGTCCGCCCGGACGGAGCACACGATGAAGCTCGGCCAGTGCCGCCGGCACGTTGCCCACATGCTCGAGCACCTGCACGCAGAGCGCACGGTCGAAGCTGGAGTCCTCGAGGTCCAGCGCGGTGGCGTTTCCCTGCAGGAAGGACGCGCCTCCCAGCCCTTCGCAACGGCTGGCCGCTGCCTCAAGCATCGGGGCGCTGGTGTCCACACCCACCACCGTGCCATGGGTGCCGACCTCCGCGAGCAGTTCCGCGGTGTAGAAACCCGGGCCGCAGCCAAGGTCCAGCACTCGCTCCCCGGCCCGGGCGGCAAGGGCTTCGCGGACCAAGCGGCGACGGCGGAGCACGTCACGCGTTCTGTACATGATCTCAAGTTGCGACACGGCCTTCTGGTCAAACACGTACTGGCTCATCATCAGCCTCCTTTCGAGGCAGGTCGTCGTTGGGTGAAGACATGTGTGCGGACCGGTGTGCACGTCCCTGCTCACTGCTCGTGCATCCCGAAACCAGGGAGTCCAGATCACCGGCGGGTCGGCATCTCGCAATGGGTCCGATCGAGAGGGTCCTCAGCGGGCATGCCGCCCATTCGAGACTTCAGCGGCAAGTCGCTCCAGATTCTGCTCGTTGGCCACGGCAATGAACTGAGCCAATTTCCGGTAGTGTTCTGCCGTGTCGAAAGTCTGCAACCACTTGACATGGGTGCCGCCATCCCTGGGCTCAAGCTCGATGGTGAGCACGAAGTGATGCCCATTCAGATGCTCGATCTCGAAAAGCTGGTTGCTGACGACCCTCGTGAAACGGCACTCGTTCGGGTAGTGCGTACCATCGGGACCGTGCATGGTCAGACGCCAGGTTCCGCCGACGGTGAAATCGAACTGATGAATCGTGTTCGTGAATCCGTCCGGGCCCCACCAGCGGGCGACCCGCTCAGGATCGCTGATGGCGGCAAAGACCTGCTCCGGGGTTGCGGAGAGAAACCTGGACCTTGAATCGCTGCGTGTGTCGGTTGGTTCCATTTCAAACCTTCTGGTTGTGTCACATTCCGGTGACGGCTGTGATGGATCATGCCAGGCGATTCCAGACTCCCAGAATGCCACCGGACGCCGCCATCGGTACGGCCCGCGATGGCTCGCCTCGCGACTCGTCCAGACGATCGGTCCGCACGGTGTCGGCCCAGTTCAGCCGCAGATCCACTCGTGGGTCACGGACCTGTCCAGTGGCCGTGCATGACATGGAAACCTGACGACGAATCGGCCGGTCAGGAGTCACGGCAAATCTCCGATCGCGATCACGACCGCGCCCGTGCGTTCCTCGGTCTCGACACGATGGTGCGCCTCCGCCGCCAGTTCCATGGGATAGACCCGATCCAGAATCGAGCGGAGGCTGCCTTCCTCGATCATCCGCCTGAGAGTCGACAATTCTTCCTCGGTCTCCGCGGCAAAGGCGAATGTGGCCGTCCGGTCGCTGAAGAGTGAAGTCAGAACCGAGCGACACATCACCGCGAGGCCGGGATTGCCCGACAGATAGCGCCCCTTGGGATTGAGGGCCTTGATGCAGGCCCCATACGGGCTTCCGGGAACCATGTCGAAGATGACATCATACCGTTGACCGTCCGCCAGGAATTCTTCCGTGGTGTAATCCACGAAGTGGTCGGCGCCCAGTCGGGTCAGAAACTCACGCTTGATGGCGCTGTCCACGGCGGTGACCTGTGCCCCCATGGACCTGGCAATCTGCACGGCATGGGCACCGATGCTGCCACCGGCCCCGTTGATCAGCACCTTTTCCCCCGGCTGGACTTGAGCGCGTCGCATGAAATGCAGGGCGTTCATCCCCCCAAGAGGCACCGCCGCGGCTTCCGCGAAGCTCATGTTTTGGGGCTTGGCGACAATCGTATAGTCCGCCGGCAGGGCCAGGTATTCTCCATAGGCCCCCAGCCGGAACCGTGAGGCCCCGAAAACCTGATCGCCGACCGAGAACCTGCTGACATTCTTTCCCATGGACTCGATCACGCCGGAGAAATAGGCGCCCAGTATCCGGCGCCGTGGCCTTCGCACTCCCAGGGCCAACCTCAGGGGCAGCCAGAACCATTTGAGCGCATATCTGAAGCTCCGCATCTCACAGTCGGATTTCGTGACTTCAACGGCCTGCACCTTGATCAGGACCTCGTCGTCACCGGGCACAGGCCGGTCCACGGTCCTGAGCTGGAGAACCTCGGGGGGGCCATAGCGCGAATATGTGATGGCTCTCATCGGTCGCTCCCTGATGTTCCGTGTGACGCACGACGACTCCCATGCCATGTGCGCATCGGCGGCCTGCCGTCGAGGACCACCATGCTCACGCTCTGGCCCCGCCCAGATCCGGTGCGGTGATGAACGCGCCCTTCTCGCGGATCGAACGTGCATCATAGCTGATCATTCTCTGGATCGACGGATTGCGATGCCACGGCAGGCGCGCGTCTTCCGCCCAGAACTCGAGGCAGCCGTTCATGCCGATCCGGTTCTGCTCCATGTCCCGATGGTCAACGACCCCGTTCTCCCGGGTTCCGGCATTCGCGGGTCCCCAACAGGATACGTAGAATCCCTGATTGATGAAGTCCACACAGGAGGCAGCGAATCGTGAGCGCGACTGAGTGCTGAGCGCCTCGTCCCAAAAATGTGCCGACCCGCTCCAGCCACCAACGGAATTCTGGGTCTTCAGGTACGCGTGCTCAACCTTCAGCAGTTGCCGCTGATGATGACTTCCACGCAGGCTGTACACATCCCAGCTGTCCTCCGGAAACCATGTGTCGGTATCCGCGCAAATTTCCCCGGGGATGAGGGTGTCCGACCCGCCATCGATGTTGGCGAAGGCATGGTTGATGTCCTTCAGGTGACAGTCCCGGAGTACACGGACCAGGACGTGCCTTGCCCCACGGTGTGCCGGTCCGGAACCTGTACGGTTGCGGTCTGAAGCCCACAGATCAGACGGGTGATCACGCACGACTCTGGCCGGGATGACCTGGCTGTGTTGGCAAGCTGCAAGGGGCTGCTCCGCGCGTGTGAATCGATGGATCATTCAGACGTTGGGCATTCTCGGCAGAGTCGGCCCCGGATCGGGGTCGATGGTCAAGGCGGGCGCGAACTCCAGCAGCTTCTGTGATACCTGATTCAATCCTGTGCTGCGGCCAGTCCGGCCCCAGGTTTGCCGCTCGCCCCTGCAAAGTCCGGCCGTCAGCTGAACGCTCGCGTTCGGTCTTGCTCACTCTCCGGTATTCTCAACATCATGGCCAAGACTTTTGGCACGCTTCACCCACAACTCCCTGGCCAGGGCCCGCATGTCTTCGACCTTGTCCATTTCGTCAACGATTTCAACGCCGATCAGGGTCTCGAGAAGATCTTCGAGTGTCACAAGGCCTTCTGTCCCGCCATACTCATTGACGACGATGGCGATGTGCTGCCGCTCCTTGATGAGGCGCTCCAGCAGTGTGGTCAGCGACACCGTGCCGGGCACTGTATGAATCTCGCGCTTCAATGACTTGACAGGCTCCTGGCTTCGGTCCTGCGCATTGGCCAGCAGAATGTCCGCTCTGAGTACAAAACCTGTGATGTCGTCGATGTCCTTGTTGTACAGCGGCAAGCGCGAGAAGGGCTTCTGGGTGATGATCTCCAGTCCTTCCGCCAGATCCTGATCTTCCTGCACCGCTGTCATCACGCTGCATGGAGTCATGATGTCGGTCACCTTCAAATCCCCAAAGCGGAATAGACTCTGGATGATCCGGGACTCGCTGTTCTTGACGTATCCGGAGTTCTCGCCGACACGCGCCATGGCGATGAACTCGTCCCGGCTGAAGACATGCACGGCCTTTCCATGGGAAATCGACTTGGTCAGTTTCTCGGAGATCCAGACGAGCGGATAGAGGATCACGATCAGGATTCTCACGAACAGAGCCGTTGGCGCCACGAATTTTGACCAATGGAGCGCGCCGATGGTCTTGGGAAGAATCTCGGACAGGAACAGGATGCCCAGGGTCATCAGCGCGGAAAACAGGCCGAACCAGGCGCTTCCGAACACGACAGCGGCTTTCGCGCCGGCTCCGATGGCACCGACCGTGTGGGCGATCGTGTTGAGTGTCAGAATGGCGGCGAGCGATTGGTCCAGATTGTCCTGCTTCATTCTCCTGAGCCGCGCCGCATATCGGGGGCGTTTGTCACGCTGCGCCTCGATGTAGGAAGGTGTCAGGCTCAGGAGCACGGCTTCGGCGATCGAGCAGAGAAATGACAACAACAAGGCCGAGAACACATAGACCAACAGCAAGGTGACATCGGCAGCGCTGCCGTTCTGGAACGATTCAGTGCTCGTGGCTGCCGCGCCGGCGGACGCTGCCAGCACCAGCATCACGGACAACGGAACCACAGGCCCACGGAACCACTGTGCCAATGAAATCCACTTCCTGCTCACGCGTTCTCCCTGTTCTCACTTTGAATGCCCGTGCCGACGGACTCCGCTGGAATGCCCGTGGGGCCCCCAGCAGCCCGTGCATTCGAGCTGCGACGATCGGAGGGCACTCAAGTGCCAGCCCTGACGGGGCCAGGCCTTCGATGCAGAGTCTCGTTGCGCGGCACCCATGCATTGGCGCGTTGCCGCGCTGGCCGCGAGACGCTGAATTCACGCCGACAGATTGAATATAGGCGATCCGCGCGCTGGATTGGGAGTCAATGCCCTGCAGGAGTGCCTGGCTGGCGTCGGCCACCTCGGCCCGCGGAAGGAGCCGGTCAGCCATGCCCATGGAAAGGCCCAGGCGTCTCAGTTGTCTGGGCGGAAACTGGTTCTGGGTTGCCCTTCACCTCACGGCAGCGAATACGGCCACGCAGTTGCCCTCGCTGTCCTCGAACTCGGCCACATTGCCGTTCCCCGGCACGGTCGTCGGCGGGTACAGCTCGCGCCCGCCGGCTGCCACCGCCCGACCCAGCGCGTCAGCCACGTCATCCACCCGGAAGTACACCCGTGCTCCCTGACGGCCGGGCAGATAACTCTCGCCGCATGCCAGCGCGCCCGATACCCCCGTGCCGGTTGGATCGGCCGGGAACAAGGCCATCTCGTTGCCGTCCACGACCGCCCGTTCGAACGTGCAGCCGAAGACCGCCCCATAGAACGCGATCGCCCGGTCCAGGTCCGTGACGGGCATCTCCACGTAGCACACCGGATTCGTCATCTGTCGCTCCATGCGTCGTACGCCGTCCGGGGCCGGAATTGGGGCACGGGTTGTGATCGGGTTGGCGCGTGATCATCACAGGTCACACGATTGCAATGCGAATGAGTGTCCATGCAATCGGCATGAGGCAAGGTCTGAGTGTGCAGCGGTGTCCGCAAGCGCCAACGAACTGCGCCCGAATTGGCGTTGGTATCCCGTGCCTGCGGCCGGATCCCGCAGCGCGGTGGGCCGACTTCCTGTTCATCTTCCGAGTCTTGTCTTCGCCTGATCCAAGTCCGCGACTCCTCCACTCCCGGGCCTGAGGATTTTGCCGGCTTGAAGTATGCACTGAGTCCATTCAAGTCTTCATGGCGTCCAGAAATTCGGATCCCGCAAGAGTCACTCCAGCCGCGGCGTGTGCCGCACGAATCGCGGAATGAATGTCCATCTCGATGTCCGAGTAACGCCAGGATCCGTAGCGCCCGGCGGTCAGGATTCCGCGGTCCGACAGGACAGTGCGGAGTTCATTCAACCTGGACCGGAATCCACGATTGAAAAGCACGTAGGCTGTCGGCAGGTGGATGCTGCTGAAATGCTCCACGTCGTTCCGGTCCGCCACGCCCAGCTCGTCGAGCCAAGACAACAGCTCCGTCTCTTCCGGCATGCTGGTTTGCGGATACTCGAAGAGCAGGGCGGCGCCGCCCGGTGGGGCAAGATCCGCTGAAATCCTTTCCAGGCGAGTCATCCGATAGAAAGGAACCGTCGTGTCCGGGAAATAGGTCCAGATTCCATCCAGGCCGGAGCTGGACGATCGGCAGCCGATTCGGGCAACCCGGATACCCTGCGCCTTGAGGCCATCCGCCAATCCGCGGAGAGTTGAGGGTAGATCTGTCACACAGGCCGCAAGCGATGGCAGGCTGATGGTACTCACGAGACGCCGGTATCGAAAACACTCTCCGGAACTGGTGTGCACTTCCCGTCGTGCCGAATCCACCTTGACCACCTGCTGACCACAGAGGATGGGTCCTTCGCCGAGGGAGGCAATGGCGTCAATCAGCGCGGCGATTCCGCGAGTGCCTCTGGTGTAGTATCTGGTCGCCTCAGGCAGTGTCGCCGGGACACTGAGTATGACGACCACCAGGTCGAAAGGCCGCTTGCCCCGACTCTCCCACCAGCTTCGCTTTCCAGAACCGTTGGGTGGACACTGTCCGTGGCACTCAGTGGGCATCGGCGACACCTCGGGATACCAGCTCGCCGAGTGGCGCGAAACGGAACTCGGACAGCAGCCGCCGAAGGCGTCCCTCCGTCCGGCTCAGATTGACATAGTGGGTGATCATTGCCCGCCAGTCGAACCTGACACGCGGATGCTCGGGATCCAGTTCCCAGGTGTGGATATAGAACACAGCAGGTTGCCCCTTGGCTTCCAGGTGGCGAAAGTTGGCGGCGGTCAGCCAGTAGGGATAGATGCGGAAGTAGGCTCCGCCTCCAGCCGGGATGTTCACACCGGCCACCTTCCGTACCGAGAGAGGGATTTCCAGCAGGGGGTGCGTGTCCCCCACCATGTTGGGTGTTTCCCGGAAACCCGGAATTCCGTAGCGCCAATTGTGCACAGGAAACACGCTGCTGTCGAAGTCAAACCCGAGTTCCCCCAGTATGTCGAAGGCCCAGAGGGAACGTGCGGTGATCGAGAAGCAGGGCGCCCGGAAGCCACGGACCTCGACACCCGAGATGTCCTGAAGGGTTTTCATCGCCCGCTCCGTGTCGGCTTTGAACTCGGCGGGCGTCTGATGGTAGATCATGTGCTCGTGGGAGTAACTGTGACACGCGATTTCGTGCCCTTGCTCCGCGACAAGGCGCAGCGCCTCGGGGCATGCGACGGCAACATCGGCGATCCAGAAGAATGTGCCCTTGGTGCCGTGCTCATCCAGCAGGGCGAGCAGCCGTTCAAGCCCCAGCCACAGCCTGCTGGGTCCGTATCCGTCCGTCTTCTGGAAGAAGCGCAGGGGATGGTACCACTCCTCCACATCCACGGAAAAGGCGTGGGTCAGTCGCTGTTCGGGGTTGGGCATGGTCTTCCTGTCCATCGACGTGGCACTGGCGGCGGTTCTGTTCGGCGCCCGGCAAGATCACGAACAAGGCCCGCAGTTCGGAAGAAAGAGAAGGCCGCTGCGTCAGGATGTTCAGTGCACCAGTTCCAGCTCCGGCATGGATGCGACACCCGCTCACACGGACGGGCGGCGGATCGTCGGGGGGCCCGAAGCCCGCTGCGTCAGCGCTGGCCGTCGCCGGCCCGCGCCCCATCACTGGTCGGCGCCGCCGCTGTGGCCGTCCGGCCCAGCAGTTCCGCGTAAGCGCGGATCAGAATCTCCTGCTGCGATTCCCAGCTCATTCCGTTCATGATCCTGCAATATCCGGCATCGCCAAGCTGATGTCTCAGGGCCTCGTCGTCGAGCAGCCTGCAGATGTTGGCAGCAAACTCATCCACGTCATCCGGTCGGGCGTACAATGCGGATTCCCCGGCCGAGACGCGAGATTCCTTCAGATCGAAGAGAACCATCGGTTTCCGCATGGCCATGTATTCCAGGATCTTGATCGTCGTACACCAGTCCGCATAGTCGCTGTAGCCATCCGGACCAACGCACAGGTCACAGGTGGAGAGAATTTCACACAGCATCTCATCCGAGTCGATCCAGCCATGGAACGTGATGAAAGCATCCAGTTCAAGGGCACTGGCCAGTTGCTTGATCCGTTCGAGTTCTGTGCCGTCTCCGATGACAGCGAACTGGACATCGGAGCGCTTGGCCGTGATTGTGCTGATGGCCTGCAGGAGCAGGTCAAGGCAGTCCTGCTTTTCAATGACTCCGACGTATCCGACCAGATGGTCCCTTCCCTTGCGATGCAGCTGATTCGGCGACCGGAGCTTGATACGCTCCAGGTTGGGCGCACTGCGTACCACAACCGTATTCTCCAGCTTCATGCCCCCCCGACCGAGAGCAACGTCCACGTAGGACTTGTTCGGTTCGATGGACAAGGAACAGGTCCGGTACGAGAGATACTCCATGACTTTGAGCAGGCCATGGAGCCATCCGCGTTTGCGGAATTTCGCCTCATACATCTCGGGTGAGATGTCGTGGTGATCGAAGACGAACTTCACACCGAACAAACGCAAGGGAAGCGCCAGGAGGAAAATCAGGTCTGGTGGACTGGCTCCGTGGATTACGTTGATCTTCCCGCGCAGGAGGATCTTCAACAGAATCCATGATTCGAACAGGAGGGCACCTGCATATTCCAGAATGAAACCGTAGGGAGTGTTCGCTTCATACAAGGGGTGGCGATGGATATCGATATCTTCGAGTCGCTCGAATCCTGGTTTCGCGCCCAGAGTAGCGGGACAGATCACCGTAATTTCCGCTCCTGCGTCACGCAATGCTCTGGCCATATCCCACAGTTTGGTGTACGCAGGTATACTGATTCCCTCGATGATGATGACTATTCGTTTTCCGGCGAGCAATGAAGTCATGAGTATTCCTGAATACAAACCCCAGACTTTGCTCACTATAAGCATCAAAAAGCTGTTTCGCCATCTGAGAATGATTGCCGGCAAGTGGAATGCTCACTGTCGCCAGGATTGCGTCCATCTCCTCCAATTTCAGCCAGTGCTCATGGCAGGGCGTGATCCAATGCAGGCAAGGGTCAAGAGCCCGGACAGCAAAAACGGACCGCATTGATTTCAATGTCCGCCGGATTCGCCGCTCCGGCTCAGGCATTGGCTCGTCGACAACTCAGAGCTGAGACAGCCATCTAACCGTTTGGCATCACGGGTCCATTGCAGAGGATACACTCGGCGCCCTGAGCAATTCCAGGAATTCAGATTTGCCGATCCCCCCAACTCGCCATCGCAAAGCATTTCCCTGTGGATCGGTTATGATCGTGACGGGCGAGCCGCCGACGTTGTAACGTGCCAACACCGCAGCATTGTCTGGGTTGTCCACGTCAATTTCCACAGGAATGAATTGCGAACTGACAGATGTCTTCACCTCCTCATCAGCCCACACTTGTCGTTTCATGATCCGACAGGGGACACACCATTCGCCGGAAAAGTAGAGAATCATCGGTTTGCCGGTGTCGGCGGCCTGATGCTGAGCCGACGTGTAGTTGTCAGCCCAGGCGATACTGCTGGTGGGGACATAGAAGCTGTACCAAGCGTACGCAAGTGCAAGAACGAGGAATGTCAGCCAGAAGCAGCGCCAGAAATGAAACATTCTCTTTCGGTCCGGCGGTGGCTCTGAATTGCCGGACGATGGCAATTGGGATTGTGACACATTCATTGATGTTTGGAAGCTCTACTCTAGAAGGCGACGAACGTTCTGCAATCCTGTGATCGGCTTGGTGCGCGCTTTGCCTGGCAAGCCTGATGCGCAAGCATCATCGTTCGTGGCAAAGGCCGTGACAAGGCGAGCATGAGGTCGATGGGGCTGTCATGGCGCGTGAGTCGACTGTGAATGTGCCACAGCTCCCCGCGCAAGCACGATTCCTGCGGCAATCATCCAACCAACTCCAACGGGAATGATCGCGAATCCATATGTGGCAAGTCCCGCTCCGCCAGTCAGCATCGCGACAACGTTCAATGCAGCGGAAGCAGCCGTCACGAAACTCCAGAGCAAAAGCCACTTGGGCACCCAATCCTCGCGGCCAGCCAGCGAAATGAATGTCGGACCAATCCCGATGATGAGAATGGTGGCAACCCAGTCCGCACGTGATGCGAACCAGCCCAATGTCTGCGCGAGCAGAATTGCCGGGGGCGATGTATCGGGCGCCACCTGCACAACCACGGCCAACCAGCCGACATAGGCTGCCAGCACAAGGGGCACTCCCGTCCAGTAGCAGTATCGTGCCAGCACAGACCACACTCTGTGCTTTCCACTCAGCGAGGTCATTGCGGTTGCAGCGATACCCAGCAGAAATGCCATGACCATCCAGACTGTCAGGTTGGCGACAAGCAGGCCCTTGTGCTCACCCGCAGCCATGAGATACGCACCAACCTGGTCGTCAGCGATCGCAAGATCAATGTCTGCCCCCGACACCAGCATGAGTGCTGCACCTGACATGGCGCAGATCGAGCCCAGGATGGCTGTGTACGCGCCAAGGCGTCTTTCCGCAACTGTGGACGATGCTTGCATTTCGAACACTCCTTCTGCGAGCGGGACGATGGATCGGCCCTCAACTGCCGGCGTCAGGGCATGGATGTCAGCCAGATGGAACGCAGCTCCGCGACCGTGCTCGTGTCGACCGGGCCGGACTGCGCACTGCCCGCTGAGACGCGCGCGCCGACATTTTCCGCCTTGAGCCGCAGGATGCCGTTGTCCCAGTACACCCAGTGCTTGACCAGATTGTAGATCCGATCGTCGACATGCGGGTCAACGGGATCCGCGATCCGGCGCAGAGCCGGGCTGTACTCGGCGCTCTCGGAGGGTCGGGCGTAGGTGCGGCCCGCGCTCCATTCGCCCATCTCAGTCACAAGGGCCACCGACTCAGCGGACGTCCTCTCCACGAGAACCCGTTCGGCTCGCCACCTTATGCCGTCCGGCGAGCCTCCGACATAGGCGACCAGGTGCTCAAGCCCTGTTCGACTCGTGTATCGGCTGTACACGGCAATCAGGTCGACCGCATCGCCTGAGCAATGACAGCAGACCGCCAGCTCACACATCTGCAAGACTCCGCGATTTGACGCAGCTCCGCTTGCGCCGTCCAACGTTCAGCACAATCCATGACCGGCTTGGCGCGGGCTTTGCTCGCCAAGCCTGACGCGCAAGCGTCATCCTGCAGGGCAAAGGCCGTGACAAGGCAAGGCATCAGCTTCATGCGGTTGTTAGGCGATATGTGTCCCAACAATCACAAGTGGCTTCAATCGCGAGATCTCTTTCGCAGCAGGACTATTCATCGCGTGCCACAAATCCCAATCATGCTGCAGGCCAAGCCAGAAGTCCGCGGTCATCCCAAGAACCCGAGACAACCGCATGGCAGTATCCGGTGTGACAGAACGGCGACCCTTGATGATCTCGTTCAGACGAGGATATGAGACTCCCAGCCTTTGCGCCAACTCAACTTGCGTTACACCCAGAGGCTTGATGAACTCCTCGAGCAGCATGTCGCCAGGATGTGCAGGCGGGCGCTTGAGCGGAAGTCTCCGTCCACTTTCGCTAGTGGTAGTCGATGATTTCGACTTCGTGGGCACGTCCATTCGCTATAGGAACCAATCAGGTACTGCTGATTGATCCGGATGCTGCAAAGGCCCTTCAGATTCCCCTTCAACCACTCCAGTCGGATTCCAAGGGGCACTTGAAGTTCTGCCAGATCCCGTACACGGTTGAGTTGATCCAGCTTCCGCCACGCACTTGGCCGAATGGATTGAGGGCAGCATTTTCGTTCACTGCTGGAGACAACTCTGTTGAACACATACTCAGTGCAAGGGCTCTTGAAAGGCTGTATCATGGGACCCCTGTAACGAGGGTCATTGTACTTGTCAATGCAACACACGAAGCCAAGCAAGTCGACCTGAAGCTCCTTGAGTCGCCAAAATCAACGGATCAGGTGCCGGCCGCCCACGAGGAGCGAGTTCCAAACCGACAACCACATCATATCACGAGCGGAGCCAGTCACCTGCAGTCGGTGCGTGGGAAAAACGAGTGACGCAAACTACTCACTCTTCGACAGCCAGTTCCGGACTCTTGCTTGACCATCCCGGCAACTTCTTGACTTGCTTCAGCCAGCGGCGCATTTGTTTTTCGTCAAGATCGTTCTCGTTGTGGATGTCGATCCGGCGAGCTTTGTAATCCGCTCCCCGGTTCCACGGGCCGGACATGCTCGTAACCGGTGGTTCGGGATCGAGCAGCGTGCCAGCGATGAAGCCGACGCCCACCCGGTCCTTGAAGGACCACATGGCAACGACCCACCCTTTGCCGGGGGTGCCATAGAACGGCACGCCAAGCGGCTGGGATGGTTTTCGCCATTTGATCGTACACCGCACCTCAGGAATCATTTCTCTGATGAGAGCATCGACTCGCTTGACCAGGCCTTGATGCTCAGGCTTCACGTTGTCGAGCCAGGCCTGGACACCCACATCGCCCTCTTGTACAGGTAGTTTGCTCATGCGTCGCCCGGAATCTGTTGTGTTACTTGTCGCCTAAATCCTCAGGGTTCAGCTGCGGTCCCGGTCTCGAAGGGTTTGCGCTCCGCTTGGTACAAGCGGCGTGACAAATGGCACGGCAGCTGCAAGCCTCTGTTAGAAGGCCTTTCCGCCATGCGCAAGAGCGTCGCGAATCCGCCCCCCGGCTTCTTCCAAAACCTCTCGCGTTGGCTTGTTCTCGTACACCGGACCGAAGCGCACCCCGATTCCATCACCTTGGAACCGCGGAAACACGTGAAGGTGGACATGGGGCACCTCCTGCATTGCAGCCTCTCCATCAGCCAAGAACAGGTTGGTACCTTCGCACCGAAGCCCACTTCGCCGAAGCCCCGCTGCCATTCGATGCGCGATGCGCATCAGATGGCCCGCTGTCCCCTCATCCAGATTCGCGAGGTAGCGCGCGTGCTGGACCGGAATCACAAGCAGGTGACCGGGATTCACTGGTTGGATGTCGAGTAGCGCCGCGCACACATCGTCTTGATAGACAAATGTTCCCGGGATATCCCCAGCTAGGATCTTGCAGAACACACAGTCACCCATCCGACACCTCACGTTGCAAGCCTTCTAACGTTTTCATGAGCTGTGGACGGCCTGGCGCGGGCTTTGCTCGCCAAGCCAGACGCGCAAGCGTCATCTGCAAGGGCAAAGGCCGTGACAAGGCGAGGCATCAGCTTCATGCAGTTGTTAGACGATGAATGCACATTGACTCCACGTAGCATAAGTGTTATACTCCCGGGTCATCACTCAGGAGAATATCTCATGGTCAAAGAAGTCGCCGCTCGCAAAGTCGGGGGTTCCATCGGAACCACTATCCCTAAAGACATGGCTGAACGCCTTCACATCGTACCCGGCGATCGCTTGTTCGCCATCGAGACGGACAACGGCATCTTGCTGACACCATTCGATCCAGTTACCCAGCAAGCCTTGAAGCTGGCTACAGAGACAGCCAAAAAGTACCGCGAAGCATTGCGGGAACTGGCCAAATAGTGGCGTCAAGAACAGACCCCGTTTGGGTTCCTTCCATGGTCATCGAGGCAATTCACCTCGATCAGATCCGGGAGCATGGTGGACTTCCAGGACTTCGGGACAGTGATCTTCTCGAGTCTGCCTTGGCAAGGCCGCAACAACGATGGAACTTCAAGCCTACCGCGGATGCCGCCGAACTGGCTGCCGCCTATGGCTTTGGAATTGTCAAGAACCACCCCTTCCAGGATGGCAACAAGCGAGTCGGGTTTCTCGTCATGGTCATCTTCCTTGGCCTGAATGGTTTCAGTTTTCAGGCAACACAAGAACGTGTGGTGTCGACCATCTACGGACTCGCCGCTGGCGAGATCACCGAAGATGATCTGGCATCCTGGATACGGACGTGTGCCTCTCCACTTTCCTGATTCGTCTAACGTTCTGCATAAGCTGTGACCGGCTTGGCGCGGGCTTTGCTCGCCAAGCCTGACGCGCAAGCGTCATCTACGAAGGCAAAGGCCGTGACAAGGCGAGGCATCAGCTTCATGCGGTTGTTAGGCGATATGTGTCCCAACAATCACAAGTGGCTTCAATCGCAAAATCTCCTTCGCAGCAGGACTATTCATCGCGTGCCACAAATCCCAATCATGCTGTAGGCCAAGCCAAAAGAGCGCGGTCATCCCAAGTACCCGAGACAACCGCATGGCAGTATCCGGTGTGACAGAACGGCGACCCTTGATGATCTCGTTCAGACAAGGTTATGAGACTCCCAGCCTTAGCGCCAACTCAATCTGCTTTACACCCAGAGGCTTGATGAACTCCTCGAGCAGCATGTCGCCAGGATGTGCAGGTGGCCGCTTGAGCGGAAGTCTCCGTCCACTTTCGCTAGTGGTAGTCGATGATTTCGACTTCGTGGGCATGTCCATTCTCCCATGGGAAACAAATCCGGAATTGCGGATTGATCCGGATGCTGCAAAGGCCCCTCAGGTTCCCCTTCAACCACTCCATTCGGTTTCCAGGGGGCATTTGAAGCTCTGCCAGATTCCGTACACGGTTGAGTTGATCCAGCTTCCGCCACGCAATTGGCCAAACGGATTGCGGGCAGCATTACCGCGCACTGCTGGAGGCAACGCCGTTGAATGCATCCTCTGCGCCAGGGCTCTTGAAAGACTGTATCATGGGACCCACTATAACGCGGGGCATTATACTAGTCAAGGCAATACAGGAAGCCGCGCAGGTCGACCCAATGCACCTTGATTCGCCTGACGTCGCGTCAAGAGGTGGAATTTCTGGAATACTTGCAGCGTCCGATGAGGTCGCCCTGGTTGACCGTATCTCCAACCTCAACCGGTACAGTGCCGGGAATGAGATGCGCGTGGAAACCGTATTCGCCTTCGCCATGTCGGATGATGACGTGATTGCCGGCAATCTGCGTGGCGAGGAAATCCGGCATGAAGTACCCGATGAACGGCGACTCGTGGTGCCCATCATGTACAGCGACGACCTCCCCATCCGCTGCGGCGAGGATCGCTTCTGCATACCAGCAGTAGTCCTTCAGGTGCTGTCCGTTGCCGCGGTGGTGCGCTGAACAGTCGCCCGCGTGATGCAGTCGATGGGCCTGCGCGGTGTGGTCCGCAGTCACCGCGTGCGCACGACCATCCCGGATATCCATGCGGAGCGACCGCTGGATCTCGTACACCGCAACTTCACGGCCACGCGACCGAATCAGTTGTGGGTCTTGGACTTTACCAACGTCGCCACGTGGCGCGGCTTCGCATATGGCGCGTTTCTCATTGAGATGTTTTCGCGTCGCATTGTGGGCTGGCGCGCCAATGCACCGTTGCGCAGTGACATGGCGTTGGACGCGCTGCAAGAAGCCTTGTGCAACCGTGAGACCGACGCGCCCTTCATCCATCCAGCGACCGTGGGTCGCAGTATTCATCCAGGTTCGACTCGGAGAGTTCAGCGGAAGCCAGCATTGAACCGTCGGTCGTAAGCCGTGGTGACAGCCACGACAACGCACTCGCCGTAACCATTGTCAGCTTATTCAAAACGGAAGTGATTCACTGGGCCGGTCCGTGGCGGAGCAGTGACGAAGTTGAGGTCGCCACGTTGGAATGGGTGAGCTGGTTTGACACCCAACGCTTGTAGGAACCGATTGGCTATTTGCCGCCGGTAGAGTTTGAAGCACAGTATTGCACCGACTGCGCGGACTTCGCCGCGCTGGCACACAAGTAAAACAGTCTCCGTTAAACCCGGGGCTATTCACGCTTTACAGCAATGGATTTTTTACTTAAAGTGTTCATCATGACGGACCTGACCCGACTTCGTGGACACCTGACACGCTCTGCCTTCAGGGCGGAGGTGGCACATGCGAGTGGCACGACGCCCCACGCCCGGGCTGATTTGTCACTCGGATCTCGGCAGCCAATGCACGTCGACCGCGTATCGCGCGGAACTGGAGGCGCATGGAATGCTGGTGAGCATGAGTGGGCGAGGTAACCGTTACGACAACGCCGTGGCTGAGAGCTTCTTTGCCACGCGGGGTTCGAACTGATCATGCGCAGCGACTGGCACACGCGGGAAGAAGCGCGACGCGCGAACTCCCGGTACATCGAAACTCGGTACAACCGCAAACGTCGGCATTCTACGCTCGGCTACGCCAGTCCGGCGGAGTTCGAAGTGCAGCAGCAAATGGCCGCGTGATTCCTTTCACGTACTTGTCAACTATCCGGGGAAAGCTCATGAAATATTTGTTCACAATTCTCTTTTTTTCTTGCTCATTCAGTGCTTTTGCTCAAAATCGCCCCCTCGAGGATAAAGCAGTTGAGGTAGAACACAAGTGGAGGGTCAGTACGCCTTATTTTGTTTTGACAGATCCTCTTGGAGGGCATTGGAACGATCGAACAAGTACTCAAATGATCGAGATTCATGTAAAACGCAATCTGGATGACAAGAACATCATAGGACTGAAGTTCGCTACATGGCGATTGTTTCAACCCATGGGAATCACCTGGTGGGATGGTCTTCTGGACAAAATTGAGTCTGGAAGTGAATTCTACGATGGATACTTGAGAGAAACAGGAATTGGCGTCACATACCAACGCATGCTATTGAAAGGGCTTTTTGCAACTATTGAAGTGTTGCCACAAATTCAAACCTATACCGATCTAGACGGGAATAAAATCAAAAGTGGTTTCAAAGTCTATAACTCGTACCATTTGGGCTATCATTTCTCGATCGGCAAGAAGGAAAGATTTTTTATCGAACCTCAGGTTCATGTCAACCAGTGGATGTTTGATAACAATTCACCTGAAGGTTTCAAGGAGTTTGACGACAAATATGGAAACGTCTTTCTTTTTGAGCCGAACATTTACTTGGGGTGGAGTTTTTGAACTTGGTCAGCCCTGTAAGCTCCAATAAGCGAATACTCGTAAAACGCCTACACGCGTTTGCTGGGCCCCAGCGTGACATATCGCAGAGTGATGAGCCCTTCGCAGAAAAGGCTTACTTGGATCACGGCTTGGCGCGGGCTTTGCTCACCAAGCCTGACGCGAAAGCGTTATCCTGCCGGGGCAAAGGCCGCGACAAGGCGAGGCACCTGCTTCATGCAGTTGTTAGAAGATGAATGCACATTGACTTCATGTAGCATAAGTGTTATACTCCCGGGACATCACTCAGGAGAATAACTCATGGTCAAAGAAGTCGCCGCTCGCAAAGTCGGGGGTTCCATCGGAACCACTATCCCTAAAGACATGGCTGAACGCCTTCACATTGTACCCGGCGATCGCTTGTTCGCCATCGAGACGGACAACGGCATCTTGCTGACACCATTCGATCCAGTTACCCAGCAAGCCTTGAAGCTGGCTACAGAGACAGCCAAAAAGTACCGCGAAGCATTGCGGGAACTGGCCAAATAGTGGCGTCAAGAACAGACCCCGTTTGGGTTCCTTCCATGGTCATCGAGGCAATTCACCTCGATCAGATCCGGGAGCATGGTGGACTTCCAAGACTTCGGGACAGCGATCTTCTCGAGTCTGCCTTGGCAAGGCCACAACAACGATGGAACTTCAAGCCTACAGCCGATGCCGCTGAACTGGCGGCCGCCTATGGCTTTGGAATTGTCAAGAACCACCCCTTCCAGGATGGCAACAAGCGAGTCGGGTTTCTCGTCATGGTCGTTTTCCTTGGCCTGAATGGTTTCAGTTTTCAGGCAACACAAGAAAGTGTGGTGTCGACCATCTACGGTCTCGCCGCTGGAGAGATCACTGAAGATGATCTGGCATCCTGGATACGGACGTGTGCCTCTCCGCTTTCCTGATTCGTCTAACGTTCTGCATAAGCTGTAACCGGCTTGGCGCGGGCTTTGCTCGCCAAGCCTGACGCGAAAGCGTCATCCTGCAGGGCAAAGGCCGTGACAAGGCGCGGCATCAGCTTGATGCTGCTGTTATGCTGATTCATCACGTTGCCATGTAGGTTATGATTTGTTATTGCAATGATTTTAACATCTGTTGAATGGATTATTTCCCTAAATGCTTCAGGTTCAATGTCACGCATCTGTGAATCACCACTTTTGACCTTTCTGGTGTGAGTATGTATGTCAATCTTCATTCCACTTCCTCTCATATCAGTGTAAAGCTAACGTTCTGAATAAGCTGTGACCGGCTTGGTGCGGGCTTTGCTCGCCAAGCCTGACGCGCCAGCGTCATCTGTCAGCGCAAAGGCCGTGACAAGGCGAGGCATCAGCTTCATGCAGTTGTTAGGCAACCGCAGCAAATGCTACTTGTATCACGCGACCTTGACCTTCTGGATTTTCCGCAATTCATCTGCTTCCGACACTTGGGCAAAGTAGAGATCCCATCGAATCTGCTGATTCATCCAGACTTCGGCTGAAGTCCCTAAGAACTTGGCCAGGCGCAGTGCCGTACTGGGAGTCACACCGCGGCGGCCATTGATGAGTTCATTGACGCGCTGGTATGGCACACAAATCCCATTTGCCAAATCCCGCTGGCTCAATCCCATGGGTTCAAGGAATTCAAGCAGAAGCATCTGACCTGGATGAATCGGTGATCGGTTTGTAGGAATGCGAACCATGGTGATTCCCGGATTAGTGATAGTCAACGATCTCGACGTGTGAAGGGCCGTTCGGTGTCCAATAGAAGCAGATGCGATACTTCTGATTGATTCGAATACTGAACTGCCCCGCACGATCCCCAGACAGCGACTCAAGTCGATTGCCTGGGGGCACTCGGAGATCCTCAAGTGATACTGCCGAATCCAAGTATTCCAACTTGCTTTGCGCCTTCGGAAACATGTCGACAGGGCAGGACTTTCTAGCCGCCTTCGACAGCTTGCCATCGAAGATGTCAGCTGTTCCCTGATCATGGAAGTCTTGGATCATGGGCGCATGATAGCACGGATTCCATGGTATCGCAAGGGAAACAACCCGCCGGATGACAAAAGGCCTTCGCGTTTACCTCATTCATGTGCCATGCTTGCCTAACGGGAGCTTCAGCCGCGACGTGCCTGGCGCGGCGCTTGCCTTCTCCTACCGACGTTTCCTATCCCTTCCGACTGCAAGCGCCGTGACAGGCGCAAAGTCGGCTGCAAGCAGTGTTAGACGGGTCACCATCAAAACTACTGAGACCTCGTAAACTTGTTGACTAAATCTTGTATACTATCAGATTCAACTTCTTGGCAAGAGCTTCAACAAACTCATAGCAATCTTTAGCATACTCTGGCTTTATGTGTCGAACATGACCGCTTGATTCAAAATCCCCTTCATGTGCAATTTGATTGCGTCGTTTTACATAGTTTGTCAGTCGTCTTTTGATATCATTTTCTGTTGACGCAGGCCCCGGCCACTTATCTGCAACAGAGGCAAATATATTGTCATGCCCAATCAAACTGTATGCGTGTATGATCTTTTCTGGTGCCTGATATGATTGAAAGGCTAACACATCCTCCTTTAGTTTTTTGAGCAACTCTGAAATTGGGTCAGGTGAGTTAATCAAAGAAAGAACGTTGCGGAAACCTTCCCCATTCTTCACTTGATATTTCTCTGCAAAAATTGCACAAATAGAGATAGGAGGAGCATTGCTCTTCAAAACTGTTGGAACCTTATCTATTAGAACTTTATGAATGTAGGAGTCTAGTGCCGAAAGGCTAGTTACAACTGCAGATCGCGGTAACCACAAAAGGTCTAGGTTTTTAGCATCAAGCTGTCCCTTTAGACCTATGCCTCTATGATTGCGCATCTCTTTATAGATTTTAACAAGATCGTGCGCTGCAGAAATGCAGTTTTGGAATTCCTGATATGGTGTCATTTTCCCTCGTCCGTCTAACGTTCTGCATAAGCTGTGACCGGCTTGGCGCGGGCTTTGCTTGCCAAGCCTGACGCGCAAGCGTCATCGGTCGGTGCAAAGGCCGTGACAAGGCAAGGCATCAGCTTCATGCGGTTGTTAGGGACGGGCATCAGGAGAGTCTGGTGATGCCAGCCCAGGGTGTGATCTTCGCCAATGTCTTTGCCATGGTGGCAGCAGCCACCTCTGTGTCGTGTGCCACTTGAGCTCGCAGCCAATACCCATTGGATAGTCCAAAGAACCGGCACAAGCGCAAGTCCGTGTCAGCTGTGATGCTCCTCTTGCCACTGATGATCTCACTGATCCGTTGGGGCGGAACCGCGATCTCTTTTGCAAGCCGATACTGCGTGATTCCCATGGGAAGCAGGAACTCTTCTCGCAACAGTTCCCCAGGAGTGACAGGCGGTAGAGTTTTCATTGATCTGAGTCCTAGTGATAGTCTACAATCTCAACATCCACCGCCCCGTTCGCTGTCCACCGAAAGCAAATTCGGAACTGGTCATTGACTCGGATGCTGTATTGCCCCCTTCGATTTCCCTTCAAGGCCTCAAGCCTGTTACCTGGCGGAATACGAAGGTCGTCCAGCTTGGCAGCGATTTCCAATTGGCGTAGTTTTCGCCTGGCGATGAGTTCGAAGGCGGCAAAGGCCCTGACAGCCTTGCCTCCAGCCAGCTCCTTGGTCCTCTGGCATTTGAAGGAAACGATCATAGGCGATGGTAACGCTCTGCGTGAATAGGGTCAAGCTGAAAGTATGTTCGCTGTATTGGAACAGCGCCAGGTCACGCGGACTCTGCCTGGCCAAGCCGCAGACTGCCGTCACACACAGGAGAACGGGACTTGCCCTGAGTCTTGGGACGCACGGATGAAGACCACGGACAGCAATAACTTCTCCTGCATCTCCCTAACGTTGGCTTCAGCCGCGTGCGCCTGGCGCGGCGCTTGCTCTCCACGATTCTTCGATTCTTCTCGCATCACAATGCAAGCGCCGTGACAGGCGCTAAGTCGGCTGCAAGCAGTTGTTAGCTGGGCTATCGGCCAAGCACTGTGTCTATCCCCTCCAGGACTTGAGCCAAGGAGGACTTCGATAGACTGCCGACTCGCAGATCCAGGCACTCTCGATCCAGTGTTACAATCTGAGAAACATTGGCGACGGAGTCTTTTGGAAGACCTGACAATTTTGCTTCAATCAACACATTGCCAGGTGCCGCTTGCCATTTAAGATTGCTTGACAATGGAACGCACACAACCGTGGCAATCCGACTTCGGTTGAAATGATCTCCTTGCACAACCAACACAGGTCGCCTGAATCCAGGCTCCGAGCCCCGAGGTTCGGACAGCTCTGCCCACCAGATTTCGCCTTGGTATAATTCTACCATGACTCTTGGCCGAGAACTTTCTGCGATGCCGAAGAAACAAAAGGATCCACAGGATCCGCTATCTCTTCAAGAGCCCGGTTCAGTGCCTCGGTTACTTCATCAGGTGCATGGCGATTCAAATACTCAGCCATGGCCTCCGCATAGAGTTGGCTTCTGGATTTACGCGTTCGTTTCGCCAAGCGTTCGGCCGCAGTGTATACTGCGTCAGGGATTGATATGGCTGTTTTCATACTTGGAGTATAACTCCTCATCAACCCAGAGGCAAGGAAAAACACTGCGCCAAGAACCAATCGTATATAGAAGGTCGAAGTCTTTCGTTATCAACCACTTCAAACCTGATGTCGTCTGTCGGTTGGGTGCTAGCACAATACGTCAGAAGCTCTGTCCATCAAAATCCAGCTAAGGTTCTGCATAAGCTGTGACCGGCTTGGCGCGGGCTTTGCTTGCCAAGCCTGACGCGCAAGCGTCATCGGTCGGTGCAAAGGCCGTGACAAGGCGAGGCATCAGCTTCATGCGGTTGTTAGGGACGGGCATCAGGAGAGTCTGGTGATGCCAGCCCAGGGTGTGATCTTCGCCAATGTCTTTGCCATGGTGGCAGCAGCCACCTCTGTGTCGTGTGCCACTTGAGCTCGCAGCCAATACCCATTGGATAGTCCAAAGAACCGGCACAAGCGCAAGTCCGTGTCAGCTGTGATGCTCCTCTTGCCACTGATGATCTCACTGATCCGTTGGGGCGGAACCGCGATCTCTTTTGCAAGCCGATACTGCGTGATTCCCATGGGAAGCAGGAACTCTTCTCGCAACAGTTCCCCAGGAGTGACAGGCGGTAGAGTTTTCATTGATCTGAGTCCTAGTGATAGTCTACAATCTCAACATCCACCGCCCCGTTCGCTGTCCACCGAAAGCAAATTCGGAACTGGTCATTGATTCGGATGCTGTATTGCCCCCTTCGATTTCCCTTCAAGGCCTCAAGCCTGTTACCTGGCGGAATACGAAGGTCGTCCAGCTTGGCAGCGATTTCCAATTGGCGGAGTTTTCGCCTGGCGATGAGTTCGAAGGCGGCAAAGGCCCTGACAGCCTTGCCTCCAGCCAGCTCCTTGGTCCTCTGGCATTTGAAGGAAACGATCATAGGCGATGGTAACGCTCTGCGTGAATAGGGTCAAGCTGAAAGTATGTTCGCTGTATTGGAACAGTGCCAGGTCACGCGGACTCTGCCTGGCCAAGCCGCAGACTGCCGTCACACACAGGAGAACGGGACTTGCCCTGAGTCTTGGGACGCACGGATGAAGACCACGGACAGCAATAACTTCTCCTGCATCTCCCTAACGTTCTGCATAAGCTGTGACCGGCTTGGCGCGGGCTTTGCTCGCCAAGCCTGACGCGCAAGCGTCATCTGCCAGGGCAAAGGCCGTGACAAGGCGAGGCATCAGCTTCATGCGGTTGTTAGGCGATATGTGTCCCAACCATCACAAGTGGCTTCAATCGCGAGATCTCTTTCGCAGCAGGACTATTCATCGCGTGCCACAAATCCCAATCATGCTGCAGGCCAAGCCAGAAGTCCGCGGTCATCCCAAGAACCCGAGACAACCGCATGGCAGTATCCGGTGTGACAGAACGGCGACCCTTGATGATCTCGTTCAGACGAGGATATGAGACTCCCAGCCTTTGCGCCAACTCAACCTGCGTTACACCTAGAGGCTTGATGAACTCCTCGAGCAGCATTTCGCCAGGATGTGTAGGTGGGCGCTTGAGCGGAAGTCTCCGTCCACTTTCGCTAGTGGTAGTCGATGATTTCGACTTCGTAGGCATGTCCATTCTCCCATAGGAAACAAATCCGGTACTGCTGATTGATCCGGATGCTGCAAAGGCCCTTCAGATTTCCCTTCAACCACTCCAGTCGGTTTCCAGGGGGCACTTGAAGCTCTGCCAGATCTCGTACACGGTTGAGTTGATCCAGCTTCCGCCACGCAATTGGCCAAACGGTTTGAGGGCAGCATTTACGAGCACTGCTGGAGGCAACGCCGTTGAATACGTCCTCTGTGCCAGGGCTCTTGAAAGACTGTATCATGGGACCCACTATAACGAGGGGCATTATACTTGTCAAGGCAAATCACGAAGCCAAGCATGTCTACCCGAAGCTCCTTTATTCGCCTAACGTTCTGCATAAGCTGTGACCGGCTTGGCGCGGGCTTTGCTCGCCAAGCCTGACGCGCAAGCGTCATCTGCCAAGGCAAAGGCCGTGACAAGGCGAGGCATCAGCTTCATGCGGTTGTTAGGTGGTTCTGCCGTACGACAGATCACTTCCGCAGAGGCAGAATCCGCACCCGAGCTCTCTTCTCCTCCAAGACCAAGAGGGCCCCTGCTTCAAGCTGTGTGCTAAATTGTTGGAGAGTCGCCAACACGAACCGACCAAGGGAATCAGGGAGCACGTCCTGTGATCTCACCTGGATGACACTTGGTCCATTCGCATTGGAAAGGGCAAGAATTCTACTGAAGTCCAGATCGTGCGAGAACAGCGTGTATTGTCTCTCACGCGCCCAAGCAACCAAAGTAGCGTCGGTCGCCCCGGGATCGCCCACAGCCGACCAGTGCGCTGCTTCCCAGCCGTGTTCTGTAAACCAACCAATCCAGGATGGTGACAGATTCATATCAACCAGGAACTTGAGCGCCATTACAGCGCCAATGGCAGATCGAGTTCTTCAACCCGCCATGCGGCATAGGCAAGCGCCTGCAGGATGTCCTCTCGCTCGAGGTATGGATACGCTTCCAGAATGGCATCAACAGTCCGCCCAGCAGCCAATAGACCAAGCACTGTACCGACTGTGACTCGCTGACCGCGAATACAGGCTTTGCCGCCCATGACATTGGGATCGAAGGTGATCCGGGAATACTCAGGCATCTGTTTGGTCCTCCGAATACAGGGCGGGCAATAACAGTGAATCCCGGATCAATCTCAAGCTATTCTGCAAGGCGGCGAAATGACGGTCGATCGGCTCGCCAGACTTGAACAAACCCACCTAACGTTCTGCATAAGCTGTGACCGGCTTGGTGCGGGCTTTGCTCGCCAAGTCTGACGCGCCAGCGTCATCTGCCAGTGCAAAGGCCGTGACAAGACGAGGCATCTGCTTCATGCAGTTGTTAGGCAACCGCCACAAATGCATCTTGTATTACGCGACCTTGACCTTCTGAATTTTCCGCAAATCATCTGCTTCCGACACTTGGGCAAAGTAGAGATCCCATCGAATCTGCTGATTCATCCAGACCTCGGCTGAAGTCCCGAAGAACTTGGCCAGGCGCAGTGCCGTACTGGGAGTCACACCGCGGCGGCCATTGATGAGTTCATTGACGCGCTGGTATGGCACACAAATCCCATTTGCCAAGTCTCGCTGGCTCAACCCCATTGGCTCCAGGAACTCCAGCAGAAGCATTTGACCTGGATGAATTGGTGATCGGTTTGTAGGAATGCGAACCATGGTGATTCCCGGATTAATGATAGTCGATAATTTCGACGTGTGAAGGGCCGTTCGGTGTCCAATAGAAGCAGATGCGATACTTCTGATTGATTCGAATACTGAACTGCCCCGCACGATCCCCAGACAGCGATTCAAGTCGATTGCCTGGGGGCACTCGGAGATCCTCAAGTGATACTGCCGAATCCAAGTATTCCAACTTGCTTTGCGCCTTCGGAAACATGTCGACAGGGCAGGACTTTCTAGCCGCCTTCGACAGCTTGCCATCGAAGATGTCAGCTGTTCCCTGATCATGGAAGTCTTGGATCATGGGCGCATGTTAGCACGGATCCCATGCTAAAGCAAGGACAATGTGAGGCGTCGGCAGCAACCCATCGTTGATGACTTCCCTTTCTAAAAACTGCTTGCCTACCGTGTGAGTTAAGCGGGCGCCATGCCGTTGGCGCTCCACTTGAACGAGGGGTTAGGCCGCGCTCGCGAAGCGCCGACCGAGCTACGAGACAAAGCCTTGCGCTTTGTAGCTGGCGTAGCTTGCCTTGGTGAGTGCGGCAAGTTCCTTGAAGAGCGCCAGCTCGACACAGGAGAAATTGAAGCAGGACTTGCCTTGCATTCGGGACTTCAACTCTGGCGATACAGATGCCAGCAACTCCGGCTGCACGTACACGGGCATGAGGTGGAAGCTGACGTACGACTTCTTCACTTGCACCGCGCCGAAGAACAAGGGCTTCTTGTTCTTCTGGATGTGCTTCGTGTCTACATACAACTCCGACTCGTCGTCCTTCTTTGCGTCTAGCTTCGCTGCGTAGGGTGCCAGGATCTTGTGAAGTGCTGCGTAGACAGCGGCAGTGTCTTGCATTGTTCTTCCTCAGGCGGTGGAGCTTGGAGCTGCTTTGAGTGCGCGGCCTAACGTGCGCTTCAGCCGCGTGCACCTGGCGCGGGGCTTGCTCTCTTTATCCGCGAATCACTTTCCACCTCAATGCAAGCGCCGTGACAGGTGCCAAGTCGGCTGCAAGCAGTTGTTAGGGAACGGACCTCAGGAAACGCGGCCCAAGCCAGGCCACGGCGTGATCTTGGCCAGTGTCTTGGCCATGGACGCAGCGGCCACCTCCGTATCATGCGCTGCCTGGGCCCGCAACCAGTACCCATTGGAAAGCCCAAAGAAACGACACAACCTAAGATCCGTGTCAGCCGTGATGCCCCGCTTGCCGCTTATGATCTCGCTGATCCGCTGAGGCGGAACCGCAATCTCCTTTGCAAGCCGGTACTGAGTGATCCCCATCGGGAGAAGGAACTCTTCTCGCAGCAGTTCTCCAGGTGTGACAGGCGGCAGGGTTTTCATCATTTGAATCCTAGTGGTAGTCCACGATCTCTACATCCACCACGCCAGCTGCTGTCCAACGGCAGCAGATACGAAACTGATCGTTGATGCGGATGCTGTGCTGACCTTTTCGATTCCCGCGTAACGCTTCAAGTCGATTTCCAGGCGGAACTCGTAAGTCTTCCAGGCTGGCAGCGATCTCAAGCTGCCGAAGCTTCCGCCGCGCAATACGCTCGAACGAAGCGAAAACCCTGACTGACTTGCCAGCGGCGAGGTCCTTCGTCCTTTGGCACTTGAAGGATACAATCATGGGCGATGGTAACGCTCTGCGTGAATAGGGTCAAGCTGAAAGCATGTTCGCCGAATATGAACGGCAGGCGGACGCAAGTGCATGATGTCTTGGATGCTGGAGATTGGTGGCTGAAATGCTGCGCACTTCGGAAAGTGCCGAAGACACAGCAAGCGTGATGCACAGCAAACGACAGCTCCAGTCTCTCCCTAACGTTACGCATAAGCTGT